>JABSOG010000028.1 GCA_013216025.1 Algicola sp.
AAGGTATCGACATAGCGGGGGATATTGAGGTTGTAGTCGTTGTCTTGAATTTCTTTTAGCGTGGCCAGATAGGCGTACTTGTCGACGCTTTGGCGTTTTTCAAAAGTGTCGACCACCTTTTTGATGTTGTCGACACTGAGTTGGTTTTGGTTTTTGCCTGAGGTAAATTCGCGACTCGCATCAATAAACAAAACTTCTCGGTTAATCTGTTGCTTTGAAAAGATCAAAATTGCCGCCGGAATACCGGTGCCGTAAAACAGTTTCTCGGGCAGGCCGATTACTGCTCTTAGTAAACCTTCGTCGACCAGCTTTTGACGGATTTTGCCTTCGCTGGCTGCTCTAAACAATACCCCGTGTGGCACTACAACCCCCATTTTACCACCGCTTTTACCACCTGCTGCGGGATTGAGTGTTTCTATCATGTGTAATATAAAGGCATAGTCGCCTTTGGATTTTGGTGGTACGCCACGACCAAAGCGCGAGAACTTGTCGTTACTGTCTTGTGCAATTTCAACGCCCCATTTGTCGAGTGAAAAGGGCGGGTTGGCTACTACTATGTCAAAGTGTTTGAGTTTGCTGTCGTCTTCAAGGAGCTTGGGGTTGCGAATGGTGTCGCCCCATTCAAGGCGGTGGTTGTCTTGGCTATGCAAAAACATGTTCATTTTGGCTAGTGCCCAGGTGCTGCCAATGGCCTCTTGGCCATACAGTGCATATTTTTTTGAGCCTGCGTGTGCTTTGGTGATTTGGTTGGCGCATTTTAGCAGCAGCGATCCCGAGCCACAGGTCGGATCGCATATCTCGTCACCCTCTTGCGGCGCGACCAGCTCGGCAATCAGCTCTGAAACTTCTGGCGGGGTATAAAATTCACCAGCACTTTTACCAGAGGTAGAAGCAAAACTTTTAATCAAAAATTCGTATGCATTGCCAATGATGTCGAGGTTGCCGACCTTGCTGGGGCGCAAATCCAAATCGTTGCTGGCAAAGTCTTGCAGTACGTGTTTTAAAATCTCGTTTTTTTGTTTTTCTTCACCGAGTTTGTTGGAGTTAAACGTAATGTCCTGAAACACGTCACCCAGTTTGCTCAAATTGGCCTCTTCAATGGCACTTAGTGCTTTATCAATTCGTTCGCCGTTGCCTGGGGTGTTTCTCAGTTCAAATAACTTTGCAAAATGGGCATTTTCGGGGAGCTGAAAACGTTCGCTTTTAAGCAGCTCTTTAATCAACTCAGGGTGCTCACCATGCTCTTTTTGCAGTTGGTCATAGTGATCTTGCCAAACATCTGACAGGTATTTTACAAATAACATGGTCAACACGTAGTCTTTATAAATGCTGGGATCAACGGTGCCTCTAAAGGTATCGCAGGCGTTCCATACCGCTTTGTTTACTTTGTCTTGTAACGCTTTATCTGCTTGTTCACTCATGGTGACCCTCGGCTGGCTTGTCAAATTGTTGGTAAAACTGAGTTGTTATGGCGTTCAGTTCGTACTGGCGGTTGTCGATCAGGGCAAGGTGGGCTTGTCGCTCCCGCTTTGCTGTTTCAAACAAAAACACTATTTTACGCTGCTCTTCTAGCGGCGGCATTATAACAGGCATTTCTTCGAGGACACCACGGGTAATGTTGCGCTGGGCATAACTTTGCGTCACGCCTTGCGCATCCACTTCAAAGTACCTTTGTGATTGTCGATTGTTTATCAACCAGGTGATAAATTCGGGTTGTATTTTCCCTCTTACCTGAGGTTCTATACGCAGTAGAAAAAACAATTGCGCACAAACCACTGGTTTTGGTACGTGGTTGATATAGACGGCGTGATTTCTACCGCCACGGGCGACAAATAGGGTGTCGCCTTGGCTTAACCACACGGGGGCTTTTCGGCCTTGCAGCTCGGTGCAGGTCAAGTTTTCCCAGTCTAGTTCGCCTAAAGCTCCGTCTGGGCTGACATCTTTCATTTGCACAACAAAGTGCTCACCGGTTTTACTTTCGGTTATTTTACCTCTAAACGGGTGTCCTGCTTGAATGGTCACTATCTCTTTTAGTTTCATGGTTTTTCCGCACAAACAGTAATTATGCAAATTATACTTGACGTTGCGTGGCTATGCAACTAATCTAAAAAGGAATTTATGAGTAATATCTAATTATGCAGTATATTTGTTTGGTTTGCGTGTGTGCACGTCTTGCCAAACCCTAAAAAAAATCGTTGAAGGAAGTATCATGAGTCAATGTGAGTTACAAAACGAAAGAGTAAAACAGCAGTCTTTAAGTATTCATCTGGTTAAAAGTGAATTTAAAGACAAAGCTGTATCGGCCTTGATTAAGACCGAACAGACCAAACCGGTTATTGAGTTGTTTTTGGGCGAAAGCAGGGCGCAGTTGTTTATTCGCAAGCAAAAAGAAACCAAGCCCGATTGGATAAGCTGGATTGCGGCGTCTGGCGAAGTTGCCGAAACTGCATTTGGCAGAGGGTTGTCGACCGGGGCGGCGATGGTGGTTAGCATTTACAATGCAACGTTTGTGCTGACTTTTGGCCGTGGCAATACGCTGCTTAATGATGAAGTCATCGAAAGAGATTTTGGTTTGTATGTTGCGCTCAATACCATGGAACCTGAGCAGGTAACAAGCCTTGATAAGTTGATGGGCGAAGCCAACCCTTTACATGCCAGAACCCAAAGCATTAAAGGGGCCGATGTACATGATTTGTTGATAGACACTGAGGTAGATATGCTCAATGCCATCAGTGGCCGCGTGCAAGAGCAGTTTATGACTGCAATCGGCAATAAAGTCACGGGCAGTGATGGCGTTAAAATCGATCCTCAAATTAAAATAGATGGTTTGCCTAGGTTGTTACAGCGTTTGCTGTCGTTTTATAAAGCTAAATTGCCCGATAATTATAAATGGGTGAATAATATTCGCCGGTAAAAGACGGCAGATTGACCGGGGTATTGAATGCTATATTGGTCGCTAAACTACAAACATCCCCTTTGGCTGCCGATGTTTGGCTGGGTGAGCCTGAGATTATTGATCAAAACGAGTCGCTGGTTTATGCGTTTAGCCCATTGGCAAAGCAGTCGAGTCAATTTTTGCAACTCGACCGTTTAATCGACTACCTTAATCGGCGTAAGATGATCTCGTTCGAAACTTTGTCGAAACAGGAGATATTCGCGCTGGATACTGATAATAACATCCGTTACCGATGGAAAGCTTTTAGGTGCTTGCACAGTCAAATCTCGTTTGATGGGCAGTCGTATGTATTGCGAAAGGGTGATTGGTATAAAGTGGCGGATGTTTTTGTCAAACGGATTAATGATGCGCTAAAGAAAATCAAAACTGATGTGATTAAATTGCCGATGTACAATCACGAGTCAGAAGGGGACTATAACAAGGATGTTGCTGCGACTTGGTCAATGATTTGTTTTGATGCCAATAATATCGTGCACGGCAGTACTTACAGTAAAGTTGAATTTTGTGATTTGTTTAAAGATGACCGCTCGATGATTCATGTAAAGCGCTATTGTGGATCGGCTACATTGAGTCATTTATTTGCGCAGGGTGCTGTGTCTGGCCAGTTGTTTCGCTCTGATGCTCAGTTCAGAGCAAAGCTGAACAACAAGTTACCTAATGGTCATAAGTTAACAAACACCACTATTAACCCACAAGCTGAAAACTACGATGTGGTGTTTGCTATTGTGACAGATAAAAAGTTGCCTGAAGAATTGCCGTTTTTCTCTAAAGTCACACTGAAAAATGCTTATACCTTACTGAGCGCCTTGGGCTATAACGTGTCGATTACTCAAATTAAACCCGACTCGGCTGTGGTTAAAAAGCTTAATTGTAAAGCGACAAAACCGGTTAAGTTAGCAACAGCGGCCTGAGTTGTCGCTTATGTTCATTCAACCCTAACCCCCTTACCAGAACCACCCAAAAAGCCTTCGCGGGGGCCAATAAAGGCAGTGATGACCGTGCCACTGTCGTCTCGCTCAAAAATCATATCGTGGGTGCCTTCGTAGTCGATGAATTTGTCTATTGCGTAAGGTCTTACTTCTACTTTATAACTTTCTTCTCTTAGGGTTTTCAGCACGCCCCCTTCGACGATAACCTGCCGGTATGAGTCGTCTTCAAAGTGGTATTTACCGACATAATCAGCCAGCTGGTGTTCGCTTAGGTTAAAAACAGGCGGTTCGACCATGGGTTCGCTCATGGTTATGGCGGCTATTTTCATGGCTTCAGGGATCATAGAATGGCGTTCTTGATTGCTGAAGATCATCACATATACTTGTTCTTCGGGTACGCGTATATCCATGCATCTAAAACCATGAATACAGCCGCCACCACCAATCATTTTACGACCTTTGTAATAAGATAAACGCCAGCCATAACCGCCGTTGGTTGATTCTCCATTGGGCAGAAAATATTCCGTCCAGGCCCGTTGTAACAGTGCCTGAGGGACCAATATATCGCCGTAAAGGGCAGCGTTGAATTTGGCCATGTCTTTAACGGTTGAAATAAGAGATCCTGCGGCATAAGGCAGGGCCATGCTGATGAATTCGGCATTGGCATAACCTTTTTTTGTTTGACTGTAACCGCGCGCACTATTTTTGACGATTTTGCGGTCATTGCCAAAGTGGGAGTTGTTCATGCCCAGTGGCTTGAATATGCGTGATTCGATAAATTCTCCGTAGCTGATGCCCGAGAGGTTTTCTATCATTGCGCCGAGTAACTTGTAACCTGAGTTAGAATAATAGTCTGCTTCGCCGGGCTTAAAACCCAGTGGCTGGTCTTTAAACAGGTCAATCATTTGTTCGACGGTCATGTCATCGCGATGAGAGAAATCCCAAGTGTCGATAATGCCAGAGGTATGGGTCAGCAGGTGTTCTATGCTGATGGCACTTTTGTTTTTGTTCTCTTTGGTGTTTTTGTCTTCTTTGCTTATATCGTAATAGTAGGGCACATGTTTGCAAATGGGATCTTGTAAGGTAACTTTGCCTTCATGAATCAGCATCAACACCGCAACAGCGGTAAACTCTTTGGTGATTGAGGCCATTTTAAATACGGTATCTGGGGTGTTTTTTACTGCGTGCTCCATATCGGCCAAGCCATAAGACGCTTGAAAAAATACCTCGCCTTGCTTTATTACAATTACCGAGCCGCCGGGGCTGTCTGGGTCAGCGAAATAGCGTCTTATTAATGCGTCAATCTGTCGTTTTTGCTCTACCATGGATATCTTCCTTCAATGACAATTATTTGCTTCAGTATAGCCTAGGATCATGGGGGGTTATGGACTGACAATAACAATGTTTGACGGTAAGTGATTGATTGTGCGTAGGGTTAAAAAGGCAGTTCACTGTTTAAATGATTGCTCAACAATTGCCGGGATTGGCTTAAAGAGAGCTTTAAGTCGGCCAACCCTTTGTTGTAAACGTCTATTTTTTGTTGTGATTGGGCAATCAGGGTGTGCTCATCTCTTATCAGCTCTAGTAAGGCCTTGGCGCGTGTCAGTTTGTCGTGATTGGTCATGATAAAATCAAAACCCCGGCAGTTGTTGGTCGTTGTTGATCATTATTGGCTGTTGTCATTCATTGTTGGCAGTCTGCGTGAGGTTACTCGGTCAAACTGCCATCAATTGGATGCAAAAAACGCGGTCACAAGTCGACGATGTTTTGGAATACGGCAACTGGGTCCTTTTCCATCGCGCGGCAATAGATGATAAATTCTGCCACATCAAGACGACGTCCCTGCTGTTCGATTTTTCCGATAAAGCTGTGTGGGGTGCCTAATATATCTGCCAGTGCTCGCATTGTGAGGTTTTCTTCTTGACGTAATTCTTTCAAATGCACTGCCATTTTTTTATTGATGAGTTTTGCTTCGTTTTTCACGCGATTTCTCCAAGTTTGTTGGGTTGATTGACATTGTTGAGGGGTTTTCAAAGTTCTACAACAACGATTGTTAACACTTCTGTCTATTATGCGGCACAAATCTAACACTTTTAGTTTCGTATGTATAGTTTTTTTCTCTCCAAATATAACGATAACCATTAACTCAGTGGCTATTTTCACTCTAAAGGTGTGTTTATTGGTGGTAAACTTAACGAATATAAGTAGAATGTCATTGAGTTCATCACAGATAAGGGTTGCTGATGCCACATTCAGACAAGTCCGGGAGTCGGGTAAGGCGAGATCAGGATTTTTTTAATAATATGACGATGGTACAGCGTCAGGAATGGGCTAAGCGAATTGTTGCTCGGATGATGTCTGTCAGCCATGTGACAGAAAAAAAGCGACTGGCCCAGTTGATTGGCTGTCATCAAAATATGCCAAGCAACTGGATACAACAAGGCAGTGTGCCTTGGAAGGTGATTTATGACTGTCATAAACAAACCGGGGCTTCACTCGATTGGTTGTACGATGGTATTGAACCGTCATTGAAGATTTCGGGACGTATGCGCTTCAAACTCGAAAATCTGGCGATGGAGCTGATGCAAATGGGCCACCGGCTTGAGCTGATTGAACAAACCTCAGCGGACGGGTTTAGATCAGTTGCCAAAATTATCGCCAAGGATGTGGCCCGGTTGTTGTCTGCCCAAACAACCCAGTCTGAACCGGGTGATGAGTAGGTGGCTAGTAACTGTTATCGTTATGAATTAGAGCCATTTCATACAAATGTGTTGTTTTATCTGGATAATCTAACGAATTCTATTAGTATTGGGTGATTACTGACTTTTAAAACAAGGGTTACAGATGTCAAATCCAAACGAAGTGGTTGAATCGGGTAGAAGGGACAGTGAGTTTTTTAATGGCATGACACTTGAGCAAAAGCAGCAGTGGGCCAAGGATATTATCAAACGTATGATGCAGGCGACTGGGGTTTATGAGAAAAAAGGGCTGGCACAGATGATTGGCTGTCATCAAAATATGCCTAGTAACTGGCTGCAAAAGGGCAGCGTGCCTTGGAAAGTGGTTTATATTTGCCACCGAGAAACCGGCGCTTCTTTAGACTGGCTGTATAACGGTGTTGAACCGGCGGTTGTGATTTCGCCTCAGCTGAAGCGTCAATTGAAAACGGTGGTGACTGAGTTATTGGAGTTGGCCCAGCGAGAAAAGTTGATTGCGCAATTGGGCGAAGACAATTTTGAGGCCATTGCCATCCAGACCACCAAAGAAATGATTGAGTTATTAACGACCCCGTAGCATTGAAATCGACGCCGGGCACTATACAATACGCCTTTTCAAACAAACTGTGACATCCCTCATGAATAACAAAATCGCTAATCACAACTCTACAGGTGAAAAGAAAAAGTTCCCGCCGATTTTCTTCATCGTTTTTGCCCTGTTGATTGTGCTCAATCTGTCGGTCTTTTTTGATTACCAAAAACCCTTGGAACGCTATCAAAAATTTTCTAAAGTGACACACCAGATCACCATTAAAGGCGGCGAGTCTTTTAAAAATATTGAGCGCGATGGTGAAGTATTGCCTAAATGTACTGTGGTAAATGACGGGGTTTTGCAATGGTTGTCATTCAAGGGGAAATATACTTATTATTCTTTTACGCCTAACGTTGCCGCCACGCCGGGTAAATCGAACGAAAACGCCATTTGTCAGGTCGGTGACAAAATCACCATAGATACCTCTAATGATAAAAGTGCCAATACTTTATTGGTGTTGTTGTCGATTGATTTTGACAAGCCAATCTAGATACTTAGAAATAGGAAGCTGTGGCGGGATATATCGGTCAGGCGACTCAAGGCTTGCTCCAAGCCTGTTGATTGACCTATACTGTTTTTTCTATTTTTTTTGAGGGTAATGAGGACCGTATGAACAGGCAGTCAAATTTTATAAAAACACTTAAGTTTTCGGCGTTTCTGGTGGGCACTATGACATTGAGTGGTTGTTTTGGTATTGATCCGGCCCTTGAGCGGATTGACGCTTTTACGGTTGAGCAAAAAATCGATAAAACCAAGGCCGATTGGAAAACCACGTTACCTAAACCGCCGCTACAGAAGTTTGATCCTGAATCTAAATACTTTTGGGACTTGCAAACCAACAAGGGCCTACTGACCATCGAGTTGATGGCACAAGATGCACCTATGCACGTGTCTAGTACTATATATCTGACTCGAATGGGTTTCTATGACGGACTTACGTTTCATCGTGTCATCCCCGGGTTTATGGCCCAAGGTGGAGACCCTTTGGGTAATGGTAGCGGCAACCCGGGTTACAAGTATGCGGGCGAGTTTAATGGTAAGGGCAAACACGACAAGTCAGGTATTTTGAGCATGGCCAACGCGGGTCCCAATACCGATGGTAGCCAGTTCTTTATTACCTTTATGCCAACACCACATCTGGATGGACGTCATACGGTCTTTGGTGAAGTCGTTAGGGTTGAAGAAGGGACCGAAAATGAGACTAAAGATAAGGGTGCGGGTAAAGATAAAGGGGTGAGTATGGAAACCGTTAAAATACTACAAACATTTGGTTCACGCAGCGGCAAAACGTCTGAAAAGCTGAGCATTGTTAAAGCGACTATTCGGGTTGAATAAACCTGCAACGCAGGTTTATGTCATCGTAGGAGCGAGCTCCAGCTCGCGATAAGTGTTGGCGACATCGATTAGACAATCACGAGCTGGAGCTCGTTCCTACACTACGCGCTAAACAACCGGTGAAACATGCGAGTTGCATATTCATCGGTCATGCCACATATATAATCACAAATCACCCGGTGCGGGTTACCTTCATTGCTTCGGGCTTGCAGCCAGCGCTGTTGGGTGTTGTACGGCAGCAGTCTTTGGGGGTCTGAGGCAAACGCTTCAAACAAATCCATCACTATTTTCTGACCTTTAAAACCCACTTGCTGAATCTCGGGTTTGCAAATCACATGTTGATAAACAAATTGCTTTAATATGTCCAGAACCTGATCTTGAGGGCTGGCTAATCTGGCGTTGTAGCGCAGCAACAGTTGTTCGAATCGCGAATCGGTTTGATAGTATTGTACTGACGTTACTAGACTGTTGACCAACTGACCAATCGCTTCTTTGCATTTATGGTGGGGGCCAAACAGTTTGGGACTGATGTCGTTTATCAGCGCGCTGACTGTTTTTTCACCGAGCGCTTCAAATTGTGGTATGGCTTTGTCGAACCACAAATCTTTGCTGATGTTACCAACCACTATGGCATCTTCGAGGTCGTGTACGCCATAGGCTATGTCATCGGCCAACTCCATAATTGAGGCGTCAATGGATTTAAATTTGGTTTTGCTGTGGTGATGTTCATCTTTAGCCTGGGTAAAAGACTGAAACAAAAGGCGGTCGGCTTCGCTCAGTGGGTTGAGGATCCAATCAACTATTTGTCTGTCGTCATCAAACAATCCCTTTGCCGGTTGCCAATCTGCCGATTTTATTTTTCGCGGATACTCAACCTGTACAAGGTGCTTTTTGGTTAGGGTATTGATGGTATTGGGGTATTTTAGCAAGCCGAGCAAGGTGCGGCGGGTCAGGTTCATGCCAAAATTTTCGGTATAGGGTTCGAGCACTGCCAATATGCGTAAGGTCTGGCCATTGCCTTCAAAACCACCGTACTCACTCATCATGTAATTAAGGGCTGCTTCTCCACCATGCCCAAACGGCGGGTGGCCAATATCATGGGCCAGACACTGGGATTCCATTAAACGGTCGTCTAGTTTTAATTGTTCACTCAGCTCAGCTGATTTGAGCGCCAATTGGGGTAACAGGCTGGTGCCAATCTGGGCGACTTCTAATGAGTGGGTCAGGCGGGTGCGATAAAAGTCGTTTTGGCCAATGCTTTGTATTTGGGTTTTGGCCTGTAAGCGGCGAAAGGCAGCGCTGTGTAGAATTCGAGCCCGGTCTCGGTCATAAGGGCTGCGGTGGTCGTTGGGGCGCGGGTTTTCGGCCTCAGAGCGACGACAATGCCAGATATCGGTTTCAGTCATGACTGCTGCTTTTGGTAGGCTCAAGGCTTTTTGCATGCTCAAGGCTTTTTGCATGCTCAAGGCTGTCCGCAGGCTTTAAGTCTGGCTCTTGCACCGAGATCTCGTCAAGGCTCAGCGAATAGCTGGGAATGAAAACGTCGAGAAAATAGCTGACCTCGGGTAAGGGGTTGTTAAACAAGGTGGTTTCAAGGCGCTTTTTTGCCACTTCAAACTCGTGATTGCCTGCGTGTATTTCTTCTAAAGTTTTGATGTAAGCACACAAAGTATCTGCGGCTTTGACCAGTATTCTTTCTTCATTGCTGATGCTGTTTTGGGTGAGCAGACCTTGGTACACGTCCTGTAATTCTGTCGGCACCATTTCTATCAATTTATGCTCTGCGGCACGCTCAATGGCCTTGTAGGCAGTGGCAATGTCTTTGTTGAAATATTTGACCGGGGTGGGTAAATCGCCGGTTAATACCTCGCTGGCATCATGGAACAGCGCGGTGGTGGCGATTTTGTCGGCATTGACTTGGCCACCAAACAATTGGTTTTTGATGATCGCCAGACAATGGCCCACCACCGCGACTTGATGGCTGTGCTCTTGAACATTTTCGCGGTTGACGTTACGCATTAACGGCCAGCGATAAATCAACTTAAGCCGTGAAATATGGGCAAAAAAGTGGCTGGGATTTTGCGGTCTTTTGTTGCTTGCGTTGTTTCTTGTATTAATAGTGCTCATGAAATTGCCTCCGTTTATTGACTGTAGCCGTGTAAAAACTGCTCCAGTGCTCCAATGGCGGCTTTTAACTGCTCTTCATGGGGTAAAAATACGATCCTGAAATGGTCTGGCAAGTGGTAGTTGAATCCTCGGCCATGGACCAGCAGGACTTTCTTTTCGTTGAGAAAATCCAGTACAAACTGTTCGTCGTTGTGAATTGAGAATTTTTTGATGTCGAGCTTGGGAAACAAGTACATAGCCCCTTTTGGCCGAGTACAACTGATACCTGGAATGTCATTGAGCAATCGCCAGCTCATGTCCATTTGGTCGTACAAACGGCCTCCTGGCAGCACCAGTTTGTCGATGCTTTGATAGCCACCCAGTGCGGTTTGAATGGCGTGTTGGCAGGGCACGTTAGCACACAGGCGCATTGACGCGAGCATATCCAGTGCCTCGATATATTCACTGGCGAGATATTTGGGGCCAGACAGCACCATCCAACCGGCGCGAAATCCGGCAATGCGGTAGTTTTTCGACAAACCGCCGAAGGTTAGGCAAAAAACATCGTCGCTTAAGGTAGCAATAGAGGTATGTATCGCACCGTCATAAAGCACTTTGTCGTAGATTTCGTCAGAGAAGATGATTAATTGATGTTCTTGTGCCAGCAAAATAACCTGTTCAAGAAAGGCTTTTTCGTACACGGCCCCGGTGGGGTTGTTGGGGTTGATCAGTACAATACCCCGGGTACTTGAGGTGATTTTGGCCTTGATGTCATCTAAGTCTGGGTACCAGTCTGATTGTTCGTCGCAGACATAATGCACCGCTTTGCCACCAGACAAGTTCACCGCCGCAGTCCACAAAGGGTAGTCTGGTGAGGGCACCAGAATTTCGTCACCGCTGTCGAGCAATCCCTGCATTGACATCACGATAAGCTCACTGACGCCGTTGCCGATGTAAATATCATCGACTGAAACCTCCCTTAACCCGCACTGCTGGTAATATTGCATGACGGCTACCCGGGCCGAATAAATACCGTTGGCTTCTGAATAGCCTTGCGCTGTAGGCAGGTTGTGGATCACATCTTTGAGAATGTCATCGGGGGCATCAAAGCCAAAAGGGGCGGGGTTGCCGATGTTCAATTTGAGAATTTTGTGGCCTTCATCTTCAAGCTGTTTGGCTTTTTTGTGAACCGGACCCCGGATGTCGTAACACACCCCGTGGAGTTTTCTCGATTTTTTTATCCGCTGCATGGTCAGTAATATCGCTTTGTGGTCTGAGATTAGAGTGACTAGGCCTCATTGTAAGGCCTTTGTGACAAGAATTCTTGCAAATTTTTTGGCGTAAAACACAGCCGATCCCTTTATGCTGTTAAAATTGTCAATTAATGCAGGACTTGTCTATGCCTTTACCGTTAATTCTACTGGGTGCTGGGGTACTCGGCGCTGCGGCCGCCGTTGATCATATCAACGATAAAGCCAAGGCTCAGCAAAAACAGCGTTTGATGCACGACGAACCCGAACCTCATTTTCTTGGCGAAAACCGGGGTAAAAACGGTGCAGCCAAAATGCCTTCCGATATTTTGACTGACACCACCGGGGTAAAACCTGTGCCAGGTTCGATTGTGTGCTGTTGTGTGTTCAATGTTTTGGACCATACCGGTATTTGGCTTGAAAACAATGTTATTGTCGAGTTGTGGGGTAAAGGCATGATCCGGGCGGTGTCTCCCGAGCGTTTTTTGCATGATCGCAGTGGCAGTAACATGTTTGTGGCGTGTGATTCAAAAGGTAACCCGTTGGTTGCTGAGCAGACAACACTGCGGGCAAAGGAGAAAATATTCAGCGAGTGGAATTACGACCTTATCGATAACAATTGCCACCGCTTTGGCTGGTATTGTATTACCGGTGAAGACCGTAAAATATCCAGTTTTACTGACTTCAACGATGCATTGGCCGGATTACACCATAAGAAGATCTATTGGGATAAAGCGCTTTTGGATTAGTTTAGCTGTCATTTTGACGATAGGGCTTCTAAGCTAATGACTAATAACGCAAAAAACGTGATGTAAAAGAATGTTACGTAACAATGGGAGTAGGTAAAATGGCGAAAATTTTGGCTGTTGACGATCAGCGGACAATTCGGGAATTGGTTAGTGTGGTGTTGAAAGCTCAGGGGCATCAGATTGATACTGCCGAAGATGGTCTTAAAGCATTGCAACTGGCTAAAGAGAATAAATACGACCTGATAATAAGTGACGTTAACATGCCGAATATGAACGGCATCAGTTTTGTCGGCAAGGTTCGCAAGTTACTCCACTTGAAATACGTGCCGATATTAATGCTTACCACCGAGAGCAGTGATGGAATTAAAGCCTCAGCCAGAAACAGCGGTGCCAGTGGTTGGTTAACTAAACCGTTTGATTCTCGCCGTCTGTCTGGTGCGGTCAAAAAAATGCTGGCCAAACAAGAGTCCTAGCCTTTAATTAGGGACGATTAAAAAACAAGCCTATAAAAAAAATCAAACATCTCAAGACAAACAAGACGGCCAAGGAGCCTGTCCGAGAATAGAACGAGTTCCATTCTCGGACAGGCTCCTTGGCCGTCCGTCACCTCAATGATTATCCAATCTTGCTTTGTAGAAAATCAGTCACTGAATCAATCGCTAATTTCTCTTTTTCACCGCTGCGGCGGTTTTTGTATTCTACCAATTGCTCGTCAAGGTTACGCTCACCAATGATGATGGTATGGGTCACGCCTATCAGTTCCATGTCGTTGAACATCACGCCCGGACGCTCTTTGCGATCATCAAATAACACTTCGACACCCGCTTCTAACAATTCGTTGTAGAGCTTTTCGGCAACGTCTGCCACCCGGTGTGACTTGTGCATGTTCATTGGGATCAAGACGACTTTGAATGGAGCAATGGCTTCAGGCCATTTGATCCCATACTTGTCGTGGTTTTGCTCAATGGCTGCAGCCACTATGCGCGAAACACCGATGCCGTAACAGCCCATGTTGAGTATTTCGTTTTTGCCGTTATCGTTCAGCACTCCGGCATTCATTGCGGTGGTGTACTTTTTACCGAGTTGAAAAATATGGCCAACTTCGATGCCACGTTTGATGCTCAAGCTGCCATTGCCACAAGGGCTGGCATCACCTTCAACCACATTACGCAAATCAGCGACTTCAAAATCAGTGATATCTCGGTCCCAGTTAGCACCGGTACAGTGGTATCCGTCTTTGTTGGCGCCACAGATAAAATCGGCCAGATTGGCAGCGCTGCGGTCAACAATCACTGGCATTTTAAGCCCTTTTGGACCCAAAGAACCTGGATTGCTACCGGTCGCTTGTTTGATTTGTTCTTCGCTGGCGAATGTCATTGGATGGGCAACTAAGCCAGACTTTTCTGCCTTGATGTCATTTAACTGATGATCGCCACGCAGTACCAGCGCAACCAGAGCCTGCTCGTCACTGTCTTGTTCTTTGACGCCAAGAACAATCAAAGTCTTGATGGTTTTGCTTGCTTCGACCTTGAAGAATTTGGCGACATCATCAATGGTATGCGTATCTGGTGTGGCGACTTCGCTTAGCTGCGCTGACGCTGCTGCGCGAGGTTCTGCTGGTGCCATTGCTTCGGCCATTTCTACATTGGCGGCATAATCACTGGCATCACTAAAGGCGATATTGTCTTCACCTGAGTCGGCCAATACGTGAAACTCGTGAGAAACCGCGCCACCAATAGAGCCAGAGTCAGCCACTACCGGCCGGTAATCCAAGCCGAGTCTTTCAAAGATTTTGCAATAGGCTTGATGCATGATTTGATACGTTTTGTCCATACATTCGTCAGACAGGTGAAATGAATAGGCGTCTTTCATGATAAATTCACGAGAGCGCATTGCGCCAAAACGAGGTCTTATCTCATCGCGGAATTTGGTTTGGATCTGGTAAAAAGTGATTGGCAGTTGTTTGTAGCTGCTGATTTGGTTACGCACCATTTCGGTCATCACTTCTTCGTGGGTTGGACCCAGCACAAAACCACGGCCATGTCTGTCGTTAAGGCGAGCCAATTCTGGGCCATATTGTTCCCAGCGGCCAGATTCTTGCCATAATTCTGCAGGTTGTACAATCGGCATCAGCATTTCGATGGCCTTGGCGCGGTTCATTTCTTCGCGCACGATAGCTTCCACTTTTTTCAAGACCCGAACGCCTGTCGGCAGCCAAGTATACAAACCCGCAGCAAGCTTGCGGATCATGCCCGCACGCAGCATCAATTGATGACTGATAACCTCGGCATCAGCTGGGGTTTCTTTGAGGGTAGCTAACAAATATTCTGTGGTACGCATGGCTGCACTTTCCGTTTTGTCTGGTCAAAATAAAGTAAATGGCGGATATTCTATCAGGGCGAGGGAGTCAGCTAAAGGTCTTTATCAATTGCAATTGGCCACTTTTTACACCAAAGCAATGTTTTATGTGAGTTTTGTCCGAAATGTCTCACAAATATTTAAGATTTATCGGATATTGGCCGATAGAACAATTGAATATAATGGTTTAACGATTTAAAACGATATAAAAGAAATGGTGACAACTATGCACAACACTAAAATTGCAATTATTGATGCTTCGCGACAAAAATGGTGTGAAGGTTGCTTGGTGATCAGCGAAGCCGATGCCAAAACTATCTGGGTTTATGATGTCGACTTGCTGAAAAGCCCATTGATGCGCAGTGCAGCACTAGTTGCCAACGAAGCCATAGAAAAACTGACTGAGTCGGTAAGCTGAGCTAGCTATCGTCGAAATGTCGAACCACCTGACCCTCTGGTCAATATTGCTTTTTGGGCTTCAAAATGTTATGTTCTGGGTTAATACGGTTTGGGAAGGGTTATGTCATGATGAAAAAATTGCTGGCAACGATGCTGCTGAGTTCATTGAGTTTTGCTGCTAATGCGGCGAGTCCTTTTGTGGTGACCCATTCAACGGTGGCCAACGCTAGCGACCAAGCGACCGTCGAAACCACACAAACCAAACGCATCACACTGGCCCAATCGCTGGTTCAACTTCGTCAATGCGATGCCACTGACCATCAAAGTGGTGAAGCACAAAGCACCCAAACCGCCAGTCAAGCGTCATTGGCCAAGCAAAACTCTCCGTTATAAATTTATTGCTTCCTTACTGTAGCAAATAGTGTAATAAATGGTGTAGTCAATCGCTGGGCAATTCTTCTGCCCACGTTATCACCAACTACTATCATCTTCATCTTCTTCATCATCCTTATTCTTTACTTTTGTCTTAACATCCCTTTTAATTTCCCTCTTTATTTCAAAACGTGCACTCTTTTTTAGCAGCACAATATTGCCGACAATGATGCCTAGCACCAATATGATAAGTAACGTTATGCCAAGGTTACTCATTACATATCACTGATGTTGGTGACAAAACGCGTGAAGATCTCATCGATGTGGGCCAGTATCGCTGATTTTCCTTCGATGTCGGTATCAGTGAGCAACACAGCGACGCTTTGTGGCTTTAGCTGCGACAGGTAGCGATTGGCAACCTCATAATAGCTGATGTGCCAAGGTTCGCAGGCAATCCCGCCCAGGTAATGGCGATAAGGGAAGAAAAATCCGTATTGTGCGGCGTTGGTCATTAACCAGTGGGTCAGGGCTGCACACGGGCCGTGATGATCGTATTCTGATTCAACCAATTGTAATTCGTAACCCTCAGGTAGCATTTTGGCATCATAAAAGTCAATGTCAGTGCCCCAGTGGTGACGGCTGGCGCCGGGCAGGGCGGAATACTGCATGATCGCCTGACATATTTCCCAGTCGTCCAACGGGCGAATGTCGACGACTTTGCCATCGATATTCAATATCGGCCTGACGCCACAAAACTTGGCATTCCAAATGGCCAACTGGCGTTCAAAAGAACGGTAGCTGCTAGCGGGTTTGAGATCAAAACCCGCTTCATGCGCGGCCGCTTTGAGTGTTTTAAAAGGCGCATCAACCTCGGTATTAATAAAAAAACCGTCTGAGTGCTCTTGTAAATGATCGGTTTTCAAGCCGAATAATGCGTTGGTATCTACAATCATGCTGGTTGGTTTCCATTACCATTTTGGTTGCTATTTCCGTTAAGGCAATAACAACAGGTTTTCTAGGATTTTTTCATACATGTCAGTCAAATGGATCAGCTCATCTTCACCGACACATTCGTTAACCTTATGGATGGTGGCGTTGCAAGGGCCCAACTCAACAACCTGGGCTCCGGTAGGGGCGATAAAACGGCCATCGGATGTGCCGCCTGTCGTGAGCAATTGGGGCGTAAAACCAGCCACTGCTTCGACAGATTGAACCACTGCATCAACGAGTTCGCCACAACCTGTTAAAAAGGGTAGTCCATTGTATGTCCATTGCAAGTCGTACTTTAATTGGTGCTTATTGAAGAGGGTTTCGACCTCGGTTATCAAGTGCTGCGGGGTAACCTCGCTAGAATAACGAAAGTTGAAATCGATGAACAATTCGCCGGGTACCACGTTATGCGCGCCAGTGCCTGCTTGAATGTTGGATATTTGCAAGGTGGTTGGTGGAAAAAACTCATTGCCTTGGTCCCAGGTCATGTTGACCAATTGGTCAATGGCTGGGGCGGCCAGATGAATCGGGTTACTGGCCAAGTGCGGATAGGCTACGTGCCCCTGAATGCCGTGAATATTCGCAGTGCAACCCAAAGAGCCCCGCCTGCCGACTTTGACCACATCACCAAGTTGGTCGGTGCTCGAAGGTTCACCGACAATACACCAGTCGATTTTTTCATTGCGCGCTTCGAGGGTTTCAATCACTTTAGGCGTGCCGTTGATAAAAGGACCTTCTTCATCGCTGGTGATGAGAAAAGCGATTGAGCCCTTGTGATCAGGGTGCTTTTTCACAAAGCGTTCGGTGGCAATCACCATAGCCGCCAGCGACCCTTTCATGTCGGCGGCTCCCCGGCCGTGGAGGTAACCGTCTTTGCTGGTCCCCTCAAATGGTGGGATATCCCATTTTTCTTCAGGTCCTGTTGGTACGACATCGGTATGTCCGGCAAAACAAAAAAGCGGTTCTTGGGTGCCGCGTCGTGCCCAGAGGTTGAGGGTATCGACAAAAAACAGCGATTCAATGTTAAAACCCACCGCTTTTAAGTGATCTGCCATTAGTTGTTGGCAACCAGCGTCTTCGGGGGTCACTGAAGGACGTTTAATCAGTTCTGAGGCCAGATTCAGGGTTGGGTGATTATTCATCGTTTGAAAAACGCCTGATATTGGTCTGCTTTAAAACCCAAGTGATATTGCTCATCACAGATTAACACCGGGCGTTTGACCATTGCCGGGTATTCGAGCAACAAAGCCAAGGCTTTTTCACAGTCTAAATCTGCTTTTTGGTGGTCTTCCAATTTGCGAAAGGTGGTGCCACGTTTGTTCAGCAGGTTTTCCCAGCCCAATTGGGCTTCAAATTTACTCAGCATGTCGATGTCGATGCCATCTTTTCGGTAGTCGTGAAAATCGAAGTTTATCTCATTGGCTTCGAGCCATTTTCTGGCTTTTTTGATGGTGTCACAGTTTTTGATGCCGTACAGGGTGGTTTTGGCCATGGTCAAATTCCTTACGAGTTAATTGGCGAGGATTAAAGCATATTTTAAGCCCGGGTTCAGCTTGTTTTGGCGGATGCATTGGTAATTGACGATATTATTGTTTAGTATCGTCGCTGGGTCTAATTATCCCAATTCGGGGTTATTGGGTATAGCAATGACAAGGGAAACAAATGAAGCCTTTGATGTATGGTGTTTTGTTCATGTTGGGTTTAGTGACTTTTGACGGCCACGCCGAAAAAGTGAACCCATTTAATTATTATGGTGTTGCCTTGCAAAGTAACAGTTATGACGGCATTGATTTTTTACCTCAATTTGACACTGCCGACTTGGCGCCACTGAGCTTTTCAAAAAACACGTCAGGACAAGGTTTTCGTGGTTTTGTCGGGCATCACTTTAATCAATATGTGGCGATAGAAGGTGGGTTCTCATCCCTTGGCAAAGCCAAATTCACGGTAACCGACAAAGCAGGCGCTACAACTACCAACACGACCGTTCACAAAGGCGATTTCAGCACGTTTACGGCGGATGTTCGCGGTGTATTTACCTACCCACTAAACCCCAAGATATTCTTGAAGGCCCATGTGGGCGCACTGGTTTGGACTAACAAGTTTGAGTATTTAACCGGTAGTGGCAATACGCCTGTACTTAAAAAGGATTCTGATAGCGGTGTATCGGTGCTGGCAGGCGTTGGGCTGGGTTATGGTTTCAATAAAAAAGTGGCGATGTCGGTGGATTTTGAACAAACTGAAATAGCGGATATTACGACCAAGACACTTGGTGTTTCGCTGTCGATTCGTTTTTAAGGTCAGCTTTTTATCGTCCTGAAACTCACATCCATGTGAGACTTCAGGAGGACTCTGCGTTCAAGCAAGTGGAACTTCGTTTACTTTTCAACAAGTTGAAAAGGCGGCACATCCGTGTACCGTGTAGTCAGTACTCATCAATACGCGCTTTGGACAGGCACCAGCTTGTTATCGTCCTGATATATTTACGGTGTCTTTTTCTTCGCCATCACAGTCAACAAAACATCTTCTGCCACGGTCACTTTTTTTGCTGAGTAGACCAAATGCCCGACTTGTTCGGCATTGGCGACAAATACCGCGCAGTAACTGGGGTTGTTGAGTTTATGTAGTTGTTGCAGGTTGAAAGTGAGTAGTGTTTGGCCTTTGGTGACCATTTGTTTCTCGCTAACCAAACGGTTAAATCCCAAACCCATTAACTGGTCTGTTTGACCGGTAATCACCATTAACACCTTGATGCCGTTGGTGGCTTTTAATTGTATGCGATGACAGCTGCCAGGCAACTCGGTGACCAGGGCATCAAACGGAGCGACAATTTTGTTGCCCGCCATTTCTATTGCCACACCTTCCCCTAAAATACCACTGCTGATCAGGGGTTGCTCAATCACTTGTAGTGGGTGAACATCACCACTGACCGGTGCGACGATGGCAAAACCTGGTGGTATTTCCGATTTTTCAATGCAGCGTAATTTGTTAAGTGGATAGCTCACATTCATTCACAATAATTGATGTTTAATACGTCTGAGAATCTGGGGTTAACACGTTATATTGGGCCTTTTGTAACGACTGAATCGCTTTGTACATAGCGTCTTGCTTGACTAAAATATAATCTGTGTCGAAGGTTGAGATATGAAAAATACTGATTTTTTCATGGGCCAATACGCCGGAGATATTGGATAAAATGCCAGTCAATGAGAATCCCAAAGGGCCCAGCACTTCAAGTGCTCCCCAGCCGGACTCATGTTCAAGAGAGTCGAGTTCTATTGAACTTGGGCAAACGACAGACAATTCGTCATAAGTTTTACTGATAAAAAATATTGGTGCCTGGTAAATCGATTGGGGAATATCGGCCGCAGGGGGGAAACTGTGAATTGTGAAAGTTTCTTTCATTAATTCTAGGGTTTGCTTTGACATTAATCATCCATTTTGACTAGTTTTGGGGGTACGGGTAGGCAAATTCGCACATGTCGTTATTCAGTAGTGATTAAATTACTTTAACACGCTCATCATAGTGAAAAACAGCTGGGTTGGAAAGCGCCGATATAAATTAAGGAAGATAATTTTTACGAATATGGCCGCAAATGGTGCTCAGTGTCGGTTAATGCTAGTCAATTCGTTTTCTTATATGCTACAGTTAGGGTAACAGTCACAGTAGTAGTTGAGGTGCAAATGCAACAAGATATGTTGGCACTGATAAGGGATGGTCAGACCTATAGCAAAACATGGCCGCTGAAGCGGGAATTGGCGGCGATATTCATGGAATATCGCATGATCAAGGCAACCAAACTGGGCATCGACTTACTGCCGTTATTGGCTATTTTGTCGTTAATGGTCCAGGTGACGTTGTTGGGTTTTGATTATATGCCACAGGCTATTGCCTGTTCATTATTTATGTTGTCTATTCCGGTGCAAGGTTTTTATTGGTTGGGCAAACGCGCCAACACGCCATTACCCCAATCAATGGCCAATTGGTATCACCAAATTCATCAACAAATGACTGAAGAAGGTTGTCACTTACCAGCAACCAGCGGCAAACCCCGTTATCAGGAGTTGGCTGTATTGCTCAAACAGGCTTTTGAGAAGATGGACAAAGCGTTCACCAAAGACATGTTTTGATAAAGTTGCTGCGCATCTTTATATAAGGCCACGTTGTGGCCAATAAATTGGGGATAAGACCTGTATCCCCGCTTTTTAATCTTTTAATTTGCAACTTGTTTGCTCATCCTGAGCAAGCCGATAAACATTCACCACAAAATCAAATGTTATCGATAAATCTCCAGCTTCAATCAATTGTTGTTTTTTCTGCGCAGCTATTTTCCACGAAAATGGTGTCATCTGGCACAAATTGGCAATATCAGCTGTTTTGCTGAGCACCTGTGTTTGGGTCAGCGACTGGGTATCAACAAGCTCAAATCCCGCAGGGCAAACCTCAGGCTGATGTTCTTTTGGAAACTCATAAATAACCTGCTTTAACTCAAACAAATGTTTTGGTCCGGGCACCACCGTCATAAATACGCCGTTGGATTTGAGCACTCTGGCTATTTCGGTTGGTTCAACCGGGGCAAAAATCTTGCAAATCAAATCGGCAAAATTATCAGCAAAGGGCAGGTTGATATTGGAGGCGACACAAAAGTGCTGCGCTTTCGTTGCATTGATTGCCTTGCTCCGTTTAGCCGCATAACGCACGGCGGCTTTGGCAATGTCTACCCCATACACCTGTCCTTCAGACAGTTGCTCGGCCAGTGCATTGGTATAATACCCTTCGCCGCAACCCGCATCGATGACGGTTGCTGTTTTGTCTAGCAGGCTTTTTAAGGTATAAGCCACTGCCTGTTGTAAAAACCCATAAGCATCGGTGGCCAAAAAATCCCTTCGCGAAATCACCATCTCGGGGCTATCGCCGGGGATTTTTGAGCCTTTGTTTTGCACTGGTAACAAGTTGACGTAACCTTCTTTGGCGCGGTCAAATTGATGTCTGTTGGCACAACTAAAACCCTGCTGATTGGCAGTTAAGGGCGTTTTGCACAGCGGGCACCGGTATTGGGGGCTTTTGTCTTGCGGGCAGGCCTCTTGGGTATGAGTGCTCATTTTATTTGAATTCTGCCCAGATAGGGGCGTGATCTGACGGTTTTTCTGCGCCTCTGAGTTCATAGTCAACGCCAGTTTCAGTACAGCTGGCCATTAAAGTGTCGGTAACCATGATTTGGTCGATGCGCAGGCCACGGTTGTCGTCAAATCCTCTTGAACGATAGTCGAACCAGCTGAAGCGGTCGTTAACCTCAGGGTTTTGAACACGAAAGCTGTCTTTTAAGCCCCACTCAACCAAGGTTTGATACCATTGTCGCTCTTCTGGTAAGAAGCTGCACTTACCTGTTTGGAGCCAGCGCTTGGCATTTTTTTCACCGATGCCAATATCCAAGTCTGTGGCTGAGATATTGATGTCACCCATGACGACCAGGTTTTCATCCGCTTGATGATGGTCGTTAAGGTAGCTCATCAGGTCGACATAAAATTTCTCTTTGGCGGGAAACTTGGTTTCGTGGCTACGGTTTTCACCTTGGGGGAAGTAACCGTTTAAAACCCGAATTTTTTCACCGTTGTCGAGCTCAAACGTGGCCATGATCATGCGTTTTTGTGCTTCTTCATCGTCGGTAGGAAAACCATACTGCACATCAATTGGCGTTTGCTTAGACATCATTGCCACGCCGTAGTGGGCTTTTTGACCGTGATATATCACTTTGTAGCCCATTTGTTCAATCGTTTCGAGCGGAAACATATCATTGTGAACCTTGATCTCCTGCAAGCCGATAACATCCGGCTGGTGCTTGTCGATCAGTTGTTGCAGTTGATTGATGCGGGCACGCAATCCATTAATATTAAAAGAAATGATCTTCATAGACTCGATACTCTAAGGCAGTTGTGAAAAGTGGAAGGATTGTAACAAGTTTCCATCCCGAAACACAGCTCGCTAGCGCGCTCCCAGCTGCATATACGGGGTGAAAAATGTTACCTATTGAAAATAGGCCTTACGAATAACGCTGCATAGCGCCCATCCTTCCAATTAGAAGATAGAAACAGTCGTTTCTTGACGGGCACTAACAAAAAACTTTTGCTTTGGGCGGGCAATCTGCACTAAAATTAATGGCAACTGTCGCTTTTATTTTGTCGTTAGCGTCATCGCTGGCAAAATCATCGTTATCTGCCAAATCAACAAGCCTTAAATAAGGATTGACATGATCAAACAAATTCTGGGTTCTGCGGCCTTGGTGGCTGTCGGCCTCTCCACCGGTATAGGTATTGGTATCAACATTACCGCCAAAACAGGTGTTGTTTCGCCGCAACTGAACGCCGGCTCGACTGTTCAAACTGAAATGTCCGTTGTCGACGACCAATGGTCGATTTGGCCCTCAGCTGCCAATGATAAACCCGACGGGCTGTCTCGGGACGCAAAAGCACCGCCACTGAATATTGCTAAAACAGCAAAAGCCATCGTTGCGCAACCCACCCAATTCAAACAATTTGCTGCGGCTTATCCTGTGGCATTAAGTGCGAACGAAAAACAATTGGGGCAAATGATTAATGCGTTGATGGCCATGGAGAAAAGCGAGCTTGACAGTATAGGTATTGCGCGCATTTTTTACGTGCGTTATATCAACCTTAACCCGCAAGATGCCAGTGAACATTTTTGGCTCACAGTGCCAGAAGAGTCGCCCCAGCACCGTCGCGTGATGTTTAATATCTACCACGAATGGGCTTGGACCGACATGGACAAGGCGCTGGAAGATATTACCACCAACGTAGTTGAAAAGAACCGCGAAAATCTCATCAGTTTTCTACTGGGAGACGATCACTTTACCACCAATGCTGCGCTTTTAACGTTGGCCCAGAATTATTCTGAGCGCACCCGTACCGCAGCATTGCTGGCC
Organism: Algicola sp.; assembly: GCA_013216025.1. Lineage (GTDB taxonomy): Bacteria > Pseudomonadota > Gammaproteobacteria > Enterobacterales > Alteromonadaceae > JABSOG01. The sequence goes on from JABSOG010000028.1 coordinate 23,692, forward strand.
GCAGCCCAAAGGGAGTCTAACGAAACGGCATTTGAGCGCATGGTTGCGATGCCCAAAAACAGCGATGCCCGCCGCCACGGCCTTTATCGATTGGCCAGACGCTGGGCAAAATCCGATCCGCAGGCGGCTTTGCAACGCATAAAAGAAATGGTCAACAGTGGATCTCGTCAAAGCTTGATCAGTACCGTGATCAGCGTTTGGGCCGAAACCGATGCAGAGCAAGCATTGCTTGGCGCTATTGGTATTAATGAAGGGAATAACTACGCCTATGCGGCATTGTCCACGTTGGCGAAAAAAGACGGTGTTCGGGCATTGGAATTGACCGAGCAGTATCAGGACAAACTCGACGGCACAGTCAAAAATCAAGTAATGCAAACCTGGGCTTCGTCAGACCCGAGGGCGGCAGCAAACTACCTTGAACAAAAAGGGGCTCAGGAGCTGAAAAACGATGCTCGCCAGATTGCCTGGCATTATACTTTGCAACATCCTGAGGAGGCCTATCAGTGGGCTGAAAGGGTTGGTTTGCTAAATGACAGCAATATTGCGTCCAACATGGGCAATGCGCTGGTTCAGGCCGATTTGGGTAAAGCGGAAGAACTGTTTGCCGGGTTGCCGCCAAGTGCTTCCCGAGATGGTTTGTTCACCAATATTGTTCGCCAGCGCAGCAAGGTCGACATCGCACAAACGCACAAATGGTTGTCACAATACAGCGAAGAGGCCAAGTTTAAAGAGGCTCAAAACAACCTGTTATATGAATGGACGCGCCGTGATCCACAGCAATCTGCCGAGGTGGTGGTAGCGATGGAAGACAACGCAAATAAATCTGGTCACCTGTCGTCGATTGCCACTAATTGGTATGACAAGTCGCCTGATTCTGCACTGCGCTGGGTGTTAAACCTGCCAGAGGGCGATATGCGTGACAGGACCATTGCCACTTTGGCGAGAAAAGTGAATCGCTATGATAGTGAAGAAGCGGCCTTTATCGCTGCTGAAATTTCTAACTTGCAGATCCAGCAAGGATTAATGCGACAACTCAATGCTGGTAATCCCTGAAGATGACAAAACGTATTAAAATCTCTGGTTTTTTGATATCGGCTGCATTGGGCTTTGCCGGTGCTTATTTATTGATTGGCCTACAAAGTGTTGGCCCTCAGACGATTGCTCAACAGCAGGATGATGAGTCTGCCAAGTTTGTTGTCACGCAAAATCCGGTAGCGGCCAATGCCAACACAATAGCCACTATAGATTTGGCAAAAATGGATTCGGCAACCGTGGGCCTCAAAAATGTTAATGTCGAAAAAACCGTTGCGCAGATACTGGCACAAAAAGGACGGTTTAATCGTTTAGCCATGGCTTATCCGGTGGTATTGAAGGCCTCAGGTGAGCAGTTGGCGGCATTTATCAACGCTTTGGAGGACCAAAGTGGCAATCCCGACAGTCACGTTGTCTCGCGTTTGTTTTACCTGCGTTACCTCAACCTCGATACGAAAAAGGCCATGGAGACTTATTGGGCCAACAATTCATTTGAGGGGCAATACATGCGTATGGGCCTGTTCAATATGCTAATGAAAACCCTGTGTGCTTTGTATAACGAATGGGCATTACACGACATGCAGGCGGTGCTGTACAACATTGAGCAAGCCTTCCCACAAAAAAGAAACGATCGAGATATGATCCTTTATCGACTAGTGATGGACCCACATTTTAGTCAAGATATCACTTTGTTGGCCTATGTTGAAACCAACCCCGATTTGAAAAGAATGCTGGCGTATTCAAGCCCAAAAACCAAGGATGAAAGTTTTGACCAAGCCC
>JABSOG010000279.1 GCA_013216025.1 Algicola sp.
TGCGCTGTGAGGCTTGATTAAAAACGCTCCCCCCCTAAAACCTTATGTTTTTGTCAGTTTTGCGGCGAAAGCGCACAACGTAGAAAACAGCGGTTGGCAGGTGAGCGATTATCACCAACACGAGGCGCAAATATCTCGGTTTGCGGTGGGTAATGCGGGTGAAACGGCATTAACTGGGGTGTATCTGATTTTGACTGATACCGCGGGCAATCAAATTAACCAAAGTACCGTTCATATTAATGCCCACAGCCATTGGCAACAAGTGTTGACACCCGCAACAGGCATGGCGTTTACCCGGCCTTTTACGGTAAACTTGAGTGAAAAAGACGGTTTTGGTTTTGGCCAGAGCGATACCCACAATAATGGTCAAGAATCAGCCGAGGCGCATAGATGAACAAAAATACTTTATTGGCTGGATTAGCTGCACTGGCTGGAATGTTTGGCCAAACCGCTGTTGCGGTAGAAGTGGCCAAAGTGTCAGACTTCAAACGGCTGTCTTATAACATCGACCGCTCAAAACAAGGCCTCGAAAATGCCCGTTATGTGGTTGACCTGAGCCAATGGCCAACCAGTGTCACTTCGTGGTGCGAAGGCGAAAAACTCTATAATCTGCCTTTTTGCGGTGGCAAAAAAGAAGACGATCAAAACCGTACCATCAGCAAACAAGTGACGTTTGCTCCCGACAAGCGCCATGCTCCCACTCATTTACAAGTAGACGCTGTGGTGCAGTGGCAAAACGACAAAGTACTGCGCACCCACAACATTAACTATCGAGACGACCACAAACGCATCAAGGCCAGCCTCAAGTCTAAGGCGGGCAATGGCGCACTGTTATCTAAAGCTAATATTATTTCAGACCAACCGATAACGCTTATCACCCTTGAAGCGATGTTGCTCAACGTGATGAGCGGCAAATCTTTTAAATCAGCGGACAACCTGCATTGGTTTGAACCCAAACGTTCAAAGCGGATGAAGTGGGTTTATGTGGGTCCAGACAGCCCCTCGATAAAGGGCAATTACCCCAAAGCTAAAGCCGATAAATGGACGGTTAATCATTATAATCCCCACAATGGTGCCCAAACTGAGATGTTCACCGTGTATTTTAACCAACGTGGGTTACCGCTGGTGGTTCAGGCCAACTCCGGCAAGTGGGTGATGGCGCTAGACAAGGTCATCGAAAATAATCAGCGCAAAACAGCGCTCCAGATATGGTAACCGCAATGATCAACACAACAGCACGAATGAGCCCGATTGTCGCGTTGGGATTGGTGGTATCACTGCTGATAAGCCCGGCGGTGCAAGCCAAAAAGTGTTACGAAGAAAACACAAAAATCATCGGTCGCATTACCATCGACCAGAAGCCGTTTCAAAGTCATCCGGCGCTGCGCAAGGTGCCGTTTATTGTGTGGGATGCGTTGCGCTCGGGGTTTTCTCGGTTAATTTATGACACCAGTTTGTGTATGACTCAAGAAAGTGTGGTGTTTTCTAACCCGTCTATCAGCAATAATTTACCGCTTAAACCGGTTAAAAATCCCAATCTAAAAACCCCTTTGTTGGTCACCGATTTTTATGACAAATATGATAGGGAAGCCGAGGCGTTTTTGGCCGACTTGCTGCATCAACAAGGTAACAACATGTCGATAGTGGTGTACTGGGATACGCCCAGCGATGAAGCGCTTAAAAATGCCCTTGGCGAAAAAAAGGTGGCGTTGTCGTATACCATTTTTGATGCACAAAATTATACCGAAGTGCCGTTTGAGGTCGAAATCGATTTGCCTATTATTAGTAGAAAGAAAACCATCGAGAAATTGGCGACGCAATTTTATGAACAAATCAAAAAAATCAGGGAAAACATCAGTGCTGTCCAATCTGAATAAAACCGTGATGCTGGCAGTGGGCCTTTTTGGTGGCCTGGTGAGTGCCATGAGTGCTAATAGCGCAGCTGAGCAATTCGCCCCTGGCGAGCTTTCGTTAAAAAGCAGCCCGCTAGTCTCTTTATATAAACAAACCGGGAAACCTGAAAAAGGACCCGTGCGCATTCGCTTTGAAATTGACGACAGTCTGGCCACCAAGGTGGAGTGGGACGAGGATTTTTACAAACGTCATCTGATATTGCGTGAGGTCAAAAAAGGGTTCACCGGTTATATGTATCAGTTCGAAAACGACCTGATCTCACCTGAATCCCAGTGTGACGGCCGCAACAGCAAAGCCCATGTTAATGTGGTGCTTAAGGTCAGTGACATTACAACGGGCTATTCTAACGACGATTTCATGAATTTTTACCAGCTCAAACTCGACTCGTCTATCAACTACACCGTGGCCGAAGTGGCGCCAATTAAAGCAGAACTGGGTTATATCCAATTTAACGAACCGCGCAAAGGCCGCTTGAAACTGTCTCATGGTGCCATCAAAAAACTGCGAAAACATGGCAACCGCACCGCCAAACTGTTTGTTGAAGGCAAATTAGAAGCGCTCATTGCGCTGCTGCACAAGGGCTTAAAAGGCTCTGAGGCGCAGATTAATAAAACCATGGCTTTGTGTCATCAGGTGATGGGTGATGATTTGGCCTATGCAAAAGTACCCGATGGCCAAAATACTGGGGGCAGCACCGCCCAGTGAGTCAATTTGACGCCAGCGCACAGGCCAGCTCGTTAAACGGGTTTGGCTGGATCTTAAGGCCTTACAAAAACAGCTTTGGGCTGTTTTCGGTATTGTTGATTTTTGTTGCTGTGCTGTCAGTGTGGTTAGTCAGCCTCATTTCGTATCAATTCAAACACCGCTATTTTGACCAGCTCAGCGGCATTTACCCGCCGATATTCTCTAAAGCCAGCCACAACGTCGACTGGCCGTTAATCCAACAAAATGTGCGAGGGATTAGTGGCGTCTATAAAGAGCACTTTGGTCGCCTGATTGACGTTTGTATTGACGACAACAAGGGCGTAGGTTTTAGGCCAGTGAGAACCGGTATTCGCACTCTGGCAGACGAAACGCTGGCCGACCAGGTAGACAAATATACCGCCGTTGAAGGCGAAGGGGTGTGGATGAGCAGTGCCTTGTATGAGGTGGTGTTTGGCGAACCCTACATGGGCGATACGGGGAGTAAAACCCTGACGCTTATCAGCCGAATCAAACGCCGCAACCGTGAGTTTGTTAACGCCAAAACGTGTCAGACCAACGGGCGCAAGGTCGAATTGCCGATTATTAAAGTCTTGCCGCTGGCAGGGGATGTGCGGTGGTTAATTTTGCGTAAAAGCGATGTGGCGCGCTTAAATGTGGCCAAAAAATTGACCACCATCTACAGTGTTTATACCCGGGCGATTGGAGAAAAAGAACGTTGGGTATATCAGAACATTCAAGATTTTATCGCCAACGACCCAGCCAAAACCGTGCACCATAGTACCGTCAAATACTGGATTGACGAATTGCCCAGTGCTTTGCAAATTCAGCTGGAGAAAATCGTTACGCGCTTTTACATTTTCTTGATGCTGACCTTTGTGATGGTGATGTCGTTTATGATCAATTTATACCTAATGACCCAAAAGAACCTGCAAGAAAATTTTTATCTATTGCGTTATTTCGGGGTCAGTAAAACCACCTTTTTCAGTAAATCAGCTATGGCACTGACGGTGTTTTGGTTTACCCAGTACTTTGTTGGATTTTGGGTCGCTTATGGATTGTTGTTGTTGACTCAACCTGAGTTATTTGCCGGATTTGCGATGGGCAATTACCTCAAAAGTGTCACTTCACAACTGTCGGCCTTTTTGGCTTTGTTTACCGTTGTTTTGCCACTGGGTTACATGGGTTATCATTTTTGGACGAACGATTATAATCGTAATTGGAAGGATACCCAGCACTGATGAACAGTACCTTTACGGCCATAGGATTATTGCTACGTGCCTACAAGGGTTTATGGTTGGCGTTGTTGTCGATTTTGATCACCATGATCTTGCTGTTTAGTTACCTGATGCTGATGAAAAAAGAAATGATCACCGATGAACGCTCGCAACTCGGACTGATGTCGACCGCTCAGCTGTCATTAACTGGGTCGAGCCTGTCGTTAAGTGCAGCCCATGATATTGCTCGACAGATCAACGCCGAGCACGGGGCATTGGTGGTGCCAGTTAACATTCATCAGGGGCTTAAATGCCGCTTTTTCACCCGCACCAGTTATACCAAAGAAGTCAAAGAAATGGTTGATGGTTATGAAGAATGGATTGATAAAAAAGTCAATGTTTGGGTACCCAACGGCGAGTTTACGGTAGAATTAAATCAAATCGACCTCAGTGTTTCGCGGCCATTATTTACCCTGCTACGGGCAGACTCAACTTTAGCCGAGTTATCTTTAGCCAAGTCAAGAGCCCTTGGACATTTTGAAGTGTTAGAGTTTGCTGAAGACGCCACTCGGTTGGGGTTAACCGATGCAATAAGGGCGCAACTGGATGACAAAAGTCATTATTATGTTGGTTATGACAAAGTCGAAGGGTTGTTGCTTGGGCCTTTAGTGTACGACAAATCGAGTGACTTTTTTATGGTGCTGGCAGAGGAAGACCTTGATGAAGCCAACTTGCCATTGCTGGCTAAAAGCGAAGAAACCAAGGCCGCTTTTGTCAACGCGATTTATTACCACCACCTGCCGTTTTCGCCCGGTGCCGCCATCGACCAAATTCAGCTCGACGAATACGAATACTCTTTTGAACAGCAACAGTACAACAACAAATTAATGCTCAATGCCTTGTTGTTTGACCATCCGTTAGAGCGTGGTGGCAAAGTGCATGATGAACAACATTGGCTCGACAACCCCTCTAGAGCGTTGTTTACCGAGGCGTTGTTTACCAAGGTTTTTCCGAATCCGTTTGATTACAAAACCCTTAAATTCAGTTGTACTGATACCACAGCCACTATCACTGCCAAAAAAAGCATGACCCGGATTGCCTCGGTGTATGGTCATTACCAACTTAAACCTCAGGCGGCGGTTAATCCCAACCAGATATTTGTCGCCTACCAAGACAAATCGTTTAAAGCCGCTCGGGTCAACCGGTTTTTAATCAAAGACTTGGGTGGTATGGATGGGGCTATCGACAGCCTTGGCACCGAGTTGAAACAACACGACAGTAAAATTAATTGGCAGTTGGTGCATCTTAACCAGCAACTCAAATCGTATTCGTTGTTTATTTATATCATCATCGCCACAGTGGCATCTATGACCGCAATATTGTCGGTGTTGACTTTGCCACTGCGAAAAATCATGGTTCAGGAGCTGTTTTTAATCAAATTGTACGGCGGTCGTTATCATTTGACGGTGATGTGCTGTTGCCTGCTATTGTTTGTTGTGGCCGTTTTGCTGGCTTGGGGTTTGGGTGTGGTGATCATGCAATATGTAAATCAGAGCATACTGGCCCCCTACAACGTACCCTTTATGCGTTTTGACGCCGGTTTTTTTATCTGGGGTTGTTTGCATGTATTGGTTATTTGGCTGGTGATATGGGGCTGGGTGGGTGCAGGTTTGGCCAAAATCGTCAACCAATATGGGATCACAAGCGGGGGTTAATTATCGACACCATCAGAGCGAGCAACATCGGTTACAGCATCAACAAAAGGCCGATACTGGCACAAAAGGGATCACTGACCATCAATCGTCACGATCTGGTGTGCATTAATGGCCCCTCGGGCGGGGGTAAAACCACTTTGCTCAATGTCTTGAGTGGCTTATGCAAGTCTAGTGGCGAGGTGTTGTGGGGTGATATCAACATTAATAACCCAACCGGGCGACTGTCTATCGACCAGCTTAGAATGGACTGGATCAGCATGATATTTCAAGAGCCAAGATTGGCCAAAAGTCTGTCGGGCTGGGAAAACATCTATTTACCACTGAAAATATCTGGCCGTTTTAACACCCTCGACCAACCCTTGCTCGAACAACTACTGAACACCTTCTTTTTAAGTGAAGGCCAGCCCTTTGGCGAACTAGATAAACAACTGCGCCGTAAGGCTAACACCTTTTCAAGTGGCCAAATGCAGCGCATTGCGATTATTAGGGCAATTATGACCTTGCCAAAATACATCTTTGCCGACGAAATTCTTAACTCAGTAGAGCCAGAGTTACAGGATAAAACCTGGAGTGCCATTAAACAGATATGTCGCGATAGGCGCATTGGATTTTTGTTGGTGACCCACAATCAATGTTTGCTTAAAGACCCCGATTTCAGCCAAAACATCACCATAGTTAATGGAGCCTTTGAATGATCAATCGATTCACCCGTGTGTTTTTACTGATACTTTGCGTTATCGTGACGAGCACTGCCAGTGCTGGCGACAACTGGCAAAAAATTATCATCGTAAAACCCGAAGTCACCGCTGTAGGCCCTGTTACGCCAGCGCAACTTGAACGTATGATACAAACCAGTAACGACAGCTACGCCAAAGCGGTCGAGACGTTGGTCAGTCAGTTGGGTAGGTATTATCAAGTGCCACCGCTCATAGAGTTTTATCAAGGCGAAGATTTCTATCAACGCTTTGATTCGCAGGGCGTAATTTTTTTGCGGCAATTGGCACCCAGACAAAACAACGATTTAGTGTTATCTGGCCGTTTAGAACTTGATGGCGACAGCCGCAGGGTATCTGTGCAAATCGACGGATTTGACAGTAAAAATAACACAGATTGGCTGGTATTGATGTCGCCATTTAGCCAAGATTCGCTGTCTTACTTGCCAGAGGTTTATACCCAACTGATGTTTGATTTGCTCAACGAACCATCTGCCACTGGGTTGAAACCGCTATGAATCGTACTTTATTGATAATTCTTGTCATGTTAATCGCTGGCTGTCAAAGCACTGGCAAACAACAAGTAGAGCCTATTTTGAGTGAAAAAGATCTGCTTAGAACCAAATGGAGTTGCAAAATAAAGCGCGAAAGCGATTATCAAGTGCAGTACCAGCAAAACGACTTTTACGCCACTCTAACACTGCCTCACAGCGCGATGACACACCCCAAACGACTGCGCACCGATTTTGTACTGCCAGAACAAATTGAAGACATCGTGTCGATTAAATTCACCGCAAAGGGCAGGGAGGTTAACCGCTTGATGAAAGGGTATATCCCGATGCATGTGTGTGGTGACTTTTTCGTTAGAAATCAAATGCTAGGCGACAATCATTTGTCTGTTTTTACGGATATATCGCAACACACAGCCGATGGCGATTTGGTGTGGGAGATTGTTTATATTGACCTTGCTGGGGTGATCCATACTACTCAAAAAGCGCTTAAATTTGCGGTGCAGTGATGTGCCAAACAAGGCAAGCAGCGCCGGTTCTGACTCGGCAGACTGAAATTTAGAAGGAATAATATGAACACCGACAAACTGCCGTTCATTATACGAAAATTGCTTAATTTTCGCAGAAAAGGCCGAGTTAACTTCATGCTGTCAAAAATTATTACTAAAGACAAAATGAACATCATTGATATTGGATGTGGAATTGATGGTCGTTCATTTGACGCACATGTCCCTGCAGATTGGAAAATCACTGGCGTTGATATTCTTCCGGTTGAACGAGTACAACATCAGCATCCGAATTTTACCTATTTAAAGCAGGATGCTCAGGACTTGAGCCGATTTAACAATAATGAATTCGATTTGGCTGTTTCTATTGGGATGCTGGAACATATCACTGAAGAAAATGCATTCAAAAGCGTAGTTTCAGAAATAAGGAGGGTCTCAAAGCAATACATTGTTGTTGTTCCATACAAGTATTGTTGGATCGAACCTCACTATGGCATTCCTTTTTTTCCTCTGTTACCTTATTCAGTTAAACTGGCCTTAATAAAGGCTTTTAATCTCAGCGACCATAGAAAGGCAGTCAGTTTAGATCCTGATTATATAAACAAGCATTTTAGATGGCTATCGAATGCACAATATCGTGAAGAATTTCCAGATTCAACCATTTATCTTTTACCAACGCTCGAAACGATTGCCATCACAAGAACTTGCCAACTATGAGCCTGACAAGGTACACGGTGATTCATACCAGCCAAAAGGCGCTTAAATTTGCGGTGCCGTGATGTGGTTTACTCGAACAAGTAATGAACATACTCGCTGTGCGAATTACGCTATCAAAATCAAATTTATATCACAGGATTATTAAATGAAAACGCTTTTATCTGCAATTACATTGTCTAGTTGTTTTGCCTTTAGCGCCAACGCAGGTTATATCAATGGCAGTGTATTAAAATCAATGTCGATAGCGCCTGTGAGTGAAAGTGCCCATTTACAATATGTCGGTTATGTCATAGGTGTTATCGATTCTGACCAACAACGAACGATATGTGTTGATGTCCCAGGCAATGCTCTCACACCGGTTTTAGAGGCAGTAAAAAACTACTTGGCTGCAAACCCCAATAAACTCAATGACAGTGGTAACAGTTTGGTGATCAAAGCGCTAATGCCTTTGTATGCTTGTAAGCATACTGATTGATTTTGACTTAATACGGTAATAGGAAAACCATCGCCTTTTTCAACAATAGCCATTGGGTTATTTTTGAACGCAGCAATACCGATCGCATTGTATGATTCATTGATTTTTTTTGCGTTTTAAAAACACACTCCTTTGTTGTGGCTTCGTCTACCCCCATGATCACAAGCCGTCAAAATAGTCTCGATGACTCGAAAAGGGTAAATATTAGCATCCATAATGTTATTGCCTACAATGTTAAAGTGATTCCGCGGAAGCATTTCTTTAGTGCTCATATGTTACGTCGATTTAGGTTAATACTTTAAAAACGTGTATTGACCCCCCCTTGTACAGCCATGGGCTTAACCATTGATTCATAATAAGGAAAAGATGGTTTTCAGGTTGAATCGTCTGCTACAAATACGATATCAGGGTGTATATCGAATGCCCGCGTTCACTTTTCTGGCCTCTTATAAAAAGTTCACAATTGCACTATCAGTTAATAGCTGACTTCACAGACTCTAACCACGAGAAGAGCTTCCAAGCAATGAATCAAAAATCCTCTCTTTATATAAAGGGTGCCCCATTAAACGAATTATAGGAGCAAATAAAATAAATGGTTGGTTATTAGGGTTTTCCGAAAATCACGTATATTATTGAAAGTACCATCGCGAGGTTGATTGTATAAAAATCGCGCATTACTGTCTAAACTCACTAAAGGCCACCAAATGAATTTATTGAACATAACTCCCTGCTGTTCTATTCATGCGAGAAAAAAGAAAACGTTTACCAATCGGTCTTCAGCTGTGGTTATCGTATGCCTCTTGACTGCAACTAATCTGCTGTCCGGAAGTTCGTCAACAAAACCAACTTTAGAAGAAATTGTAAATATTCCCCAAGCAAGACCAGCAGCTTCACCGACTTATTTCGCCAAGCTGGCCTACCCAGCCAAGCTTATTTCTATAACCAAGGAAAGACCCCGT
>JABSOG010000280.1 GCA_013216025.1 Algicola sp.
GGCGCAGTATCGGTATCCCGATTGATTTAAAATACCGTTATACCCGCCCGGTCAAGCTCGACGAATCGCGCTTAAACATCAGCATCAACAACCAATTTATTCAGTCGTTCAACTTACAAGGCACCGGCCAAGGAGGTCGCAAAGAACGAGTAAGAGTCCCTTTGCTCGGTGGATTGTTTGGCGCGGCTAACCAAATGTTTATTCCCGCCTTTAAAGTCGGCTCTACCAACCAACTCAATTTTTCTTTCAGCTTTGCCAGCTACAGCGAAACCGGTTGTGGCGGCGGCAGAGTCTTTAACGTCAAAGCGGCGATGGACTCAGATACCGAAATCGACTTCACCGGCTTCCCCCATTACGCCGAAATGCCCAATTTGACCTTTTTTGCCAACTCCGGTTTCCCATTCACCAAATACGCCGATTTGTCTAACACTACGGTGGTGATCAATCGCCAGACCCAAGCCAACGAATTAGAAGTCATGCTGACATTACTTGGCACCATGGGCGCATCCACCGGCTATGCGGCATTGAAACACACGTTGGCCTACCCAGACCAGCTCGGCAAACTCCAAGATAAAGACATATTGGTAGTCAATGCCCTGACCGGTGATTTACTCGAAGCGGCCAAAGAAAACGGCCTGCCTGCCCTACTCAGCGCCAACAACCGTCAATTCGCTCAACCGGTATTGTCGAGCAAAGAAAACGACGACAAAAGCGATTACAAATCCACTCAAGATTCGCGCACCTCAACCCTGATGGATATCGACGGCACTGGCGGTTTGGCCGCTTTGGTGGGCTTTGAATCCCCTTACAGCAGTGAGCGTTCGGTAGTCTCGTTGATGGCAACCTCAGCATTACAACTCGACAAAGCCATCGAAGCATTAACCAATCCGGGCAAAATCAGCCAGATGTACGGGAACGTCACCCTGTTTAGAGGCAATCAGGTCAACAGCAACTTAGTCGGCGACACCTATTTTGTCGGCAGCCTGCCCGCCTGGACATTGATTTGGTTCCACCTGTCAGAGCGCCCGTTTTTACTGATATTTTGCACCCTGATAGCGATCACCATTATCGCCTTCACCCTGTGGCGCATCCTGTTGGCCGCCAGTATCAAACGATTACGAGACAGTGGCCATGAAATATAAATCCTGCTTCGCGTATTTACTGTTATCTGTGGCCCTCACCAGCACCGCCTGTATGGCCGAAGCTGAGCAGAACCAACAGCCAGAACAATGCCAGGCGTGGCCCGCCTGGCACGCCTTCAACAAAAACCTAATCACCAAAGATGGACGGGTGATTGACCCGTCCACCGATTTTTTATACACCACCAGCGAAGGGCAGTCATACGGACTATTTTTTGCTTTAGTGGCCAACAACCAACCACTGTTTAACAAGCTGCTAATATGGACCCAAAACAACCTAAGCCAAGGCGACCTAACGGCCAGATTACCCGCTTGGCAATGGGGCAAACGCAAAGACGACAGTTGGGGTGTCATCGACAGCAATTCAGCGTCTGACTCAGATTTGTGGATAACCTACGCCTTGCTCGAAGCGGGCAGGTTATTCAAAGACAAACGTTACACCGCCCTTGGCAAACTGCTCAGCCAACGGATATTACGCGAAGAAACCACCGATTTACCCGGCCTTGGACCAACGTTATTACCTGGACCGGTGGGTTTTCATCCCGATGAAAAAACTTGGCGCTTAAACCCCAGCTACGTGCCCATTCAAGTGTTGCGCGCCCTTTACCACCATACCCACAATCACAAATGGCTGACGCTAATCCAATCATCCCAGCAACTGCTCATCCAAAGCGCCGCCAAAGGGTTTGCCCCTGATTGGATCAATTATCACGCCCAAAACGGCTTCGAGCTCAAAGGCGAAGGCAGCTTTGATGCCATTCGGGTTTACCTGTGGGCAGGCATGATGCACAAAGACGACCCACTACAACAAGCTCAGCTGAATCAATTCAAACCAATGCTCGACTATCTGGCCAAACACGCCGTACCGCCACAATCGATAGATATCATCAGCGGCAAAAACAAAGGGGTTGGCTCGGTCGGATTCTCGGCTGCCCTATTGCCTTTTTTAGCTAGCAGTAACGCCGCCGCTCAGCTCGAACAGCAAAAGTTACGCTTAGTCGCCCGCCCGCTAAGTGAAAATCCCAATGATTATTATGATCAGGTCTTGGGCCTGTTCGGTCAGGGTTGGATAGACAAACGCTTTAGTTTTGACAAAGAAGGTCGGCTGCTGCCCGCTGCGGGTACGGTATGCCCCTGAGAAAGTTACTGCCTTTCTTTAAGGTAAAAAGCTTAATGCTGTCATGTCTAGCAGTATTAGCCTTGCTAATTCAGCCACAATTTATTGCCAAACCAGCGCTTGGTGAACAAAGCAAAGCCGTGGATCATCTGGTCATGCAGTTAAAACTGTGGGAGTCGCGCTATCGCACCGACATGGTCAACGAAGTGTTGACCAAACTGTTTAATGTCGACCCTGATCATGTTTACGGACTAGAAGTGTTTTCGCGCTATCAAATGCGCCTCGGCAAATTTCAAGAAGCCCAATGGGCAATGGAAAAAATTCGCCTGATAGAACCCAACAATCCAGCGGTATCACGCCTTCGAAACCTGCTAAGGTTAGAGACCAAAGACAAACAACAACTGCAACAAGCCCGAATACTGGCACTCGGTGGCAGAATTAACGAGGCCCTACAAGCCTTTGAAAAACTGTTTGGCGGTCCGCCTCCCAGCCCAGATTTAGCCCGCGAATACTGGCAAATGGTTTATAAAACCGGCAATGGCAAACGCCGCGCGTTTGAAGGCCTCAAATCATTGGCCCAAGAATACCCAGACAACGTGCGTTTTCGCCTGGCTTATATCGAAATTGAAATCGACAAAACCCCATTTGATGTCGCCTACATCGAAGAATTGGCCCTACTGGCCAAAGATCCGAACATCAACCTCGATGCCATCAGAATATGGCGCAGTGCCGTAGGTAACCTAGACCCCATCCCGTCCAGCGTGCCCTACATTAAAGATTATTTAAACTTCAATCCCACCGACAATGCCATCCACCGCTTGTTGGCTCAAACCCAAGGCACAATAGACGAGTTTGTCGAGCTCCAACAAAACCCGTTTTACCAAGCCAAACAAAAAGGGATTGAAGCGCTGGCCAGCAATGAAAATACCCGGGCAGAGATTGAATTTAACGAAGCACTCAAACATTACCCCAAAGACCCCGAGGTCATCGGCGGCTTGGGATACGTTGCAATGCGCAAGGGCATCCGCCTTGATGCCATCATCTATTTTAAAAGGGCACGAAAATACGACCCAGACAATCAGGGCCAGTGGAACTCGCTGATCCAAACCAACCGCTTTTACCGTGAACTCGACTGGGCCGACCAAGCCATGACCGCCGGAAAAATGACAAAAGCTCGCAATCACATTAATCGTGCAGAAAAATATAGCCCCGGTGACGTCGAAATTGATGTTTACCGGGGCACCATTGCCTCAAGACAAGGCAAATTAAAACAAGCCGATAAGTTGTATCGCAAGGCCCTGCGCAAAGATCCACTAAACGGCAGTGCTATCCGTGGCCTGCTCAATCAATACACCGGCCTTGAACAACGTGAAAAAGCCATGAAGTTTATCGCCGGATTACGCAGCGAACAACAAAGTACCCACAACAGTTTTATCACCGGCATCAAAGCCCAGTTTTTACAGCAAGACGCGCAAAAGCTCACCAGTCCCAAACAACAAAAAATGGCGCTATTGAAACTTGAGCAAGCGTTAAAACTCACCCCAAACGACCCGTGGCTGCGCTCTGATATCGCCAAACGCACCGCGACCCTTGGCAACCAAACCAAAGCAGTGGCCCTGTATGATGACCTCATCGATGACAAAACCCGCGATGCCGACCTGCTCTATTCCAACGCCTTGTTTATGTCATCAATAGACGAAGACGATTTGGCACTGCAAAGACTGGCTCAAATCCCTCGCCACGAATACACCCAGGGCATAGTCAACCTGCAACAACGCCTCACCATCGTTAAATTATTAGACCAGGCAGAAGCCAGCAGCACCACCACAAAAATCAACAGCTTGATGAATGAGGCCGAAGCCTTGGCGGTGATCAACAACGACTTTTACCTGCGCCTAGCCAACAGCTGGCAACGACAAAACAATGATGCCAAAGCACTGGTCGCGATGGAGTCATATTTGGCCTTTCAAAACACCAGTCAAAATTTAATTGATGCGGATACATTGACCGACTACGCCGACTTGTTGATCGCCAACAATCGCCAAGATGATGCCATAAAACAGCTGCAATCATTGGCGACAAGCCCTGCAGTGGGTGCGCCCGAGCTACTAGAAATCGCCAATATCTACATTGATTTGAGCGAGTCGAACGATAACGATAAAAACTTTTTATCGTTAGCCGAACAAACCTTCGACCGCCTGCCTGCACGGGCAAAAATAGACAAAGCGGCGATGTTGGTTTCACTGACACTCAGCGAGCTAAACAACAATACCGAACAGGTCATCGCCACGTCCGAAAAACTCCTAGCCCGCTACCCTGACGAACGGGCAACAAGGCTTGATTTGGTTGAGCTGTTAAAACAAGACCCCAAAAATAACGCGCGCGCCCAAATTCACATCGACCAATTAGCCGGTGACTATCAACAACTGACATACGATCAACAAGTCACCATGATTGACCATATGAGTGACAACCTAGACGACAGCAAAAACAGAACCCGAATACAGGGCGAAATCTCCACCTTGCTGGCCGCCAACCCGCTAGATCCCGATTTATATCAAGCCGCCATTCAAAATGCCGATATAGACGAGTCGCCTCGGGTCATCAACCACAAATACCAACAAGCCATCATCACCCGCAGGCTCAGCCTGTTGATAGAAGCCGCAGGGTTAGACCCAGTTAATGAACTGTCGCCTACCGAGGCTCGGCAGCAACTGGCCAAACAAAACCTCACCACCTTAGGCAAAGAACCCTTAATAAACCAAGCCCTGATGTTGCTCAATCAACTAGACAATGTCAGCAGCAACGAACCGTTGCTCAACGACGATGCCTTTTTGATAGATGATACCCAAGAAACGGACAATTGGCAGATAGCCTCATTAAAATCCGCCATGGTCGACAACTGGACCAACAACAACGATTACCTAGAAATTGGTTTTGACTGGAGCGAAAAATCTGGTTCATCCGGACAGTCAAAACTCAGCTCATTCAACATTCCCATCGAAGCCCGATTTTCAATCGCTGAAGGTGGCAGTTGGTTCTTCCGAGTGGAGCCCGTATTGTTACACGCTGGACGATTAAACATGGATAATCGCAACGAATCCGAACTGTTCGGCACCGTATTATTGTGCGATCTCAACGGCACCGCGTTATGCCCAACCGGACAAATCAAACAAAAAGAAGTGGGCATGTCGGTTGCCGTGGGCATCGAAAAAGAAAACTGGAAAGCCGACATTGGCACCATCCCGCTCGGATTTGAAATCATCGACTGGGTCGGTGGTTTCCAATACAGCGGCGATTTAGGCGAATACTACTACTCGGCAAACCTGTCAAAACGACCAATCTCCAGCAGCCTACTGTCGTTCTCGGGTCAAACCGACCCTAACAGCGGCCGAGTCTGGGGCGGCGCAACCACCATGGGTGTCGATTTAGGTTTTGGTTATGACCAAGGCGAAGCGCTGGGCGTATGGTCAAGCTTTGGCTACCATAAAATCAAAGGCAAAAACGTACAAAACAACACCCGTAAAAGAGCCATGGGCGGTGTTTACTATCGATTGTTAACCGAAAACCCCTTCCAACTCACAATAGGCTTAAACGTCCTAACGTGGGCATACGACAACGATTTGAGCGAATACAGCTTTGGTCAGGGCGGATATTACAGCCCCCAGTCATACGCCTCAATTTCAATCCCAATAGACCTGTTTGGCCGCATCGGCGACTTCTCATACCTACTGCGAATCATACCATCAGGGTCAATAACCGCCGATTCGTACTCACTGTATTACCCAACAGATAATCTCTACCAATCACAGGCAGGTCAAGTAAATAGCGCCCCGTTTTACGGCGGAGACGACACCAGGTCCTTTGGTATAGGCATGTCATACCAAGGCGCAGTAGAATGGCGTTTCGCCCCGCGTTGGACCGTAGGGGCCACGTTCGCGATCGAAAAAGCCGACTTTTACGAACCCAGCCACGGCATGATTTACCTGCGTTACAGCTTCGAACCGACTTTGATACCGGTCAATACACCGCCCAAGCCTGTGTTGCTTTATCAGGATTTTTAACATAAATATCCGATATAAACTCCGTAGAGGCAATCTCCTGTGATTGCGTCTCCATCCGGCAAAACAGCCTAAATATTAATATTCGCGCAATATTGCCATTCATGCTAAAGTAGATCATAACAATATAAACACAAGAGAGTCGTTTATGAGTGTACACGTTAACCCAGAAAATCAGACCGACAGCCAGATTGGCCCGGCCCATATTGCGGCGTTAATCAGGTGGTTTAATAAAGCTGCGGGTCCAGATGTATGGGGTTTATCTTTGGCAGAGCGGTGTCACTTACTTGGTGGTATCCCTGTGCGAACATTCTCGAGTTGGAAACAAAAAGAGAAAAACGGTCAGCCGATTGAATTATCTCGTGATGTCATCGAACGTTTCAGTTTGCTGCTGGGCATATACAAAACCCTCAACATGGTATCTCCGGCAGGCGCGAATCATGCGTTTTTCAACACCGCCAATACAATCCCACTTTTTGACGGCTTATCAATTAAGGACTACTTGGTTAAATCAGGTTCCATGCTTTCTCTTTATACAGTCAGGAGGTACTTAGATGGTCAACGTGGATGATTGTGCCGTGGTCCAGCCCCAATGGCGGCACTATCGGGTCATTCACTCAAAGCTGCCGCCAAAGAATTTATTTGATGTCGATGATGCTGACGCCATGTTGCTCGGTGAGGTTGAATCAATGACCAATGAACGTATGGTCAACTGGCGGCAATATGTTGCAGCAGACGATGGTCGATTCGGGCAAGGTTGGGGCGCTGTTATGGCCCCCTTTTGCTATCCACGACACGGTCGTTTTACAACTGACGACAAAGGCGCATATTACTGCAGTGACAGCGCCCAAACCGCTATTGCCCAGTGGTCATATCACACCGCTAGGTTTTGGCGGCAATTTGGTCACGATAAAGAAGTCAGTGCGGTAGTCAGGTGTTATACCGGTCACTTCAAAGAAGCCATTATCGACATACGCGGGTGTACTGAATTATGTCAAAAAGATCCATCACATGAATATAGAATCCATGGGGAATTTGCAGCAACAGCGAGACGGCAAAATGCCTTCGGTATATTATATCGTTCTGCCCGCCGAGAAGGTGGTGAATGCGCAGCCTTGCTCAGGCCACCAGCCACATCTGCGCTGACTCAGTCTGCTCACTACGTGTTGATGTTTGACGGTCAGGCTTTTCGCGAATATGCCCAGCTGGGTGATTTGAAGGTTATTGAAGATAATTCAGGTCAGCTTTGAATTAGTTTGTGTTTAAAGTCTATAAGAATCACCCACCTTGCTGATTACCCAAACCACAACTTATTGATTTATATGCGCAGCGACAGACAATGCTTTTAAACACAGTCCAAAAAAACTACAATAGAACTCTATTTAACGCTCGTGAGCAATGGCATCATGCAAGTAACAATACCAAAAGAAACCGCCCAATTTTTAAAATCTGAAGTTACCGCTGGTCACGTCGATTCTGCCGACGATATTGTTATGCAGGGCATTGAACTGTATCAGCTCCGCCAACAATACATAGAAGACCGTATTCAACAAGGCATCGATGATGTTGCAGCGGGCAGAACCTCACCATCCAATCAAGCATTTATGGACGATATTAAACGCGGTGCGCTAAGAAAGATAGCAGCGAAAAAATAACCAAAATGATTACGTTTGACGTAGAGTTTGCAGCAACAGCCAAAGAGGATTTAGAGAATATTCTGGCCTATATTGGCGAAGGTAACTTTGAGACCGCTTTTGATTTCGTCGAAAAACTCGTCGATAGAACAAACAATACACTTTCCACCGCCCCATACGCTGGCACGTCATACGGCCATAAAAGCGGCAAAGAAATTCGCACATTCGTCCTACACAAATCTTACACTGTTTTCTATATGGTGGATGATGCCAAGCAGCGAGTCGACGTCATTTACATTTTTAACACCCACAAAGACAATCTGGAATTTTGGCGACATTTAAAAACTCAAGGTATTGTCAAGTTTCCTGATAAATAATCAGCCTATCAAAAAAACAACGCCGGACTGATATCAAATCGAAGCGCCAGCTTTTTAATATGCTCAGCAGTGAGTGTTCTTTTGTTATTGGTTATCATCGACACCACACTTTTAGCCCCAATTTCATCGCCAAAGTCAGCGATTTTAAGTTGATGTTGCTCCATCAACAACCGCAGCATCGACGCACCGGGGTCCATGTCACCAATGCGCAGATTAAACGCTGCCAGTGCAGGAGCAGTATCTTCATATCTTTCAATTCGAAGCCATAACAAACCAATTAACAGCGAATTTTGATCAACGTTTTCAGTGAGTTAATCCATGATTAGCAGTGCACTTTTATGCTCCTGAGGCGAGTTAATCCCAGCTAAAAGCGGCATTTCATTTTGTAGTTTATGAGCCAGTTGTTTGACGTTTTGGATGTTCATTGTCTTTCCTTTTTGCTGTATGCAAATTTTTTCTGATGTTTACACCAAAATAAATCTCTAAGTGCCCTTGGGTAATCCAGTGGCTCACCCCGCCAACGGGGAACCCCGGTTTTACTGTTTATATCAGGCCATTGTACTTCCATAAAACCCCCTACGCCCATTGTTGGCCCCGATGCTGGTAGTGTGGGGTTTGGTTCTATAACTTCGCCATCTGCGGTTTTAAATATCCACTTTTGCCCATGGTTCTGCTCGGTTTGCTCTTGCGTATGTATGGTGTAATGAGCTTTGTGTAATAGTTTATGGTGAAACGAAGTTGATTACCAACACATCTATAGGTCATACCTTGACAAATCAGGGAAATACACCTGTACTTACTATTGAGACGCTACAAGCGTTAGTTAAGTGGACCAGCAACTATCATGAACGAGCCAATACGGACAGTTCATCCCCTCCAAAAAGTTCCAGCACTATGGGACCAGCTCTCGCAGACTCAGAAAAAACAGATTGTCACCATCATGGCAGAACTGACGATACGACGACTTCAAACCACGTCGTACCAGACTCAGGAGAAAGCTCATGAATAAAATCACCTCACACCACCTGGACCGTCAGGCGATTGTTTATGTCCGTCAATCGACCCTGCACCAAGTCCAGAACAATCAGGAATCAACC
>JABSOG010000281.1 GCA_013216025.1 Algicola sp.
AAATTTATGGACATTCAGCTGGCAACAACAAAGTATGCCGAATATATTGCTAAAATGTCGAGAGACTATATTGAGGCAGGACTAGGGTGGTCTTGGAACGAAGCAAAAGTCATTGATGCCATTAGAGCGTCAGAGACAATCGTGGTCGTTTCTAAAAAAGGATATGTTTTAAGTGGCTTTTCAATCATGCATTTCAAGGAAAGTGCCGCTCATTTATGTCTATTGGCGGTAAAACCCAAATATCGTAGGATGGGAATTGGCAAAGCACTTATTACTTGGCTTGAGGAATCAGCAAAGACTGCGGGCACTTTTTATCTGTCTCTGGAGGTCAGAAAAAACAATAACACCGCTCAGCAATTCTACAAAGACCTAGGCTACCAGCAAGAACAAATAATTGAAGGCCATTATCAAAAGAAAGAAGCCGCTGTAAAAATGAGCAAAGACATTAATGTTATATGAAAAAGGGGTCAATTCACTTATTTTATAATACTATCGGTAAATTAAGCTTTTCACTGTCTAATCAATTGGCGGCTGATTTGGTGTTTTGCGATCACTTAATCGCTGATGTTCTGCTTGGTTGGAAAGATTGATGATGAATTTCATTGTGAGGGTATTCAGGAGGTAAGTCATTTGCGAGAAGTTGTATGATATACCGGCGAAGAAAAACGGATGCTCAAATTAGCCAGCTACTTTTAATATCTGGCTAAATTTTGTCTAACTATTTATTCGTTTTCTAAACACTCGAAATATTCTGCAGTACAGGCTGCACCACCATTCGATCTGCATATATCATAAGTATCTTCGCATTGTTTAGGTTTTGCAATTGATGGTGTAGTTATTCCTACGCTTAAAGCCACGGTAACCATTAGGAGTGCTAATTTTTTATTTTTCATATTTTGTCCATTTAATCCATTGATAATCTATGTTTATATTTAGTGCTTGATGATAAGCACGTTAATAAATTATATGATTATTGTTACACTGTCAACATGAGCGAAGAGTATTGTTTGAATAGTTGGCCCTTAAAGCCCAGCGGTCTGTACCTTTATCAGCAGAATCGAGAGCCGTCAGCAGAATCGAGAGCCGGTAAAGGCGTTTGGATGTCGTGCAATTTATCCGTTTTTGTGCATCTTTTAGTGGTTTTTTCTCTGCTCCCAAAAATCAAGCCGTTCCTTCGCGATGGCCCACCAAATAAACCAAATGAAAACGCCCTGCAATGGCAAGCGGATCATCAAAAACCAGGGTGATACATCACTAAATTGCTGAGGATGTAAGAACATATGGATATTCGCAGGAAAAACCGCCACACATAAAGCCATCAGGCCGAAGCCTGCCAGCAATCGAGATTTGGGATGCAAAATACCGATTGCGCCCAGCAGTTCGAACACCCCGCTAAGATACACCAGTTCTCGATGATAACTCAGGTAATCTGGCATCGCTGCAATCAAAGCATCTGTGGCAACAAAATGGGCAACGCCGCCGATTAAAAAGTACAGTGAAATCAATAAAAGTGGAATACGGGGCATAGTGTGTCACTCCTGTTATTTGACTCTGGTAAACCAAAGGGGTCACCCATCACTTAACATATTAGCTGGTCACCAAAAGAAAGTCAGCGACCAACTATGTGTTTCATGCTGGTTTATGGCAGCGCAAAAAAGTGCGCCAAACCATGACGTTTACCCGCACTGTCGCTGGCGTTAATGGGATCATGATAAATCCGGGTGCCAACAGTGCCTGGGGTGAATATCCGCCATTTGCTGTTTTGGAACTTCGACAAAATATCACCTTTGACTATGTGAGCACGAATACCGCCATGACCATTGGTGTTGTAACGCCTGCTTAATCCCGCCGCATTGAAGGTTACGGCTTTACCACCGGTTGCATTGGCTGCCGCTGCCGCCAGCCCGCCGCCCAGTGAATGGCCAGTGATGGTGAGGTTGCCGCCAGTGGCCTTGTCTACTGCAATGGCCAGTGAAATGGCTTGTTCATACTGGCTGGTTTTTATCGCCAACCCCTGATAGAGGTTGGTGCGCCAGTCAACCGCCTCTTCAGAGCCACGAAATGCCAGAAAGTAATGATCACCTTGTTTGGATAACGCCGCCTGTAACCCATGTCTGGGGCTGTAGTCGACGCCCAGTTCTTTGAGCAGACCACCATTGTCTACACCGTATACCGCTTCTGACGCCACTGCTGCCGCCCGATCTCGTGCACTCCAGTGGCGTTCGTCGTTAAAGGCGCGGGAGAAGGCACCTGTGATCGCACCGTTGGCAAATTTACCACCGGTTAAGGCAGATATGGTGCCGCCGACGATACTCGATGCCACCACCCGACGGAAACTTTGACGCATGCCCTGATCAATTCGGCTGATGGTGCCACTTAACCCTTGAGTGACGCCAGCAGATAAGAAACCATGACCAAACTTGCCGCCGTTGAGAACTGAACTGATCCCACCGGCAAGACCATGGGCCACGCTTTTGGCTGCCCCCGCGACTGGGAAGGCTGCGCCGATACCATGAAATAAGCCGCCGCTAATGGCCCCGCTGAGTGCGCCACGTAACGAACCCGTTGCTACCCCGCCTGCAATTGCGCCAGTGACCATGGTGGCCAGCAGTCCGCCATTGAAAAATCCACCGATGCCCGGTAATACGATGCTCAGTACAATCGCTAACAAGGGCCGGAAGATCTTTTTAAAGAGCTTTTTTAGGCTTTTGAAGAAATAACCCGATGGATCGGTATAACTCATGGGGTTGTTGAGCACATAGGCATAACGGTTATAACTCTGGCTGTTGCCTGGGGCCTGAACATGGGGGTCGGCCTGCATAAAACGCCCGAGTTTCGGATCATAAACCCGGCCGTTCATGTGAATAATGCCCAGACCATCGAGTTGTTTGTGGCCAGTATAACCTTGCTCGGTAGGTGCCAATATGGCGGCATTGGCCAGCAGACTGTCGGTGTATATGGCATTACGCTGGCCAAACGGGTCGTAAATTGCCTGCGTAATGACCTTGCCGTTTTGATCGGTAACCGCACTAACCGAACCTTGCAAGTCTTTGTGCAGATAAAAGATGTCGCTGGTATTGTTGCTGCGCCGGGTGATCACTATATCGCCGATGGTGTGTTTTACTTCGGTCAGGTTGCCCAGTGCGCCGCTTCTAACCACTTTGACTGTGTTACCGATGTAGGTGGTGGCGTAGTTTACCGTGCCAGCGGTTTCAACAACACTGTCATATTTGTAATACAGCTCTCGCGATACGCCGTATAACATCGATGAGCTATAACCGTTTTGGCTGATCAACGTTGGTTTGTCGAAGCTGGCATTGGTCCACAACCGTTTACCGTCATTGGTGACGTTGCCGTTGGCATCATAACTGAAGCTGTACTGGCTATCGCTGAAGTTTGGGTTTTGATAGACCCCCAGCAACTTGTGAAATTCAGTGGCATCATACTGGTAGTAACCGGCCCCGGTTTTGAAGGTAAAGTTGCCCCATCCGTCATAGGCGTATTGCTGGCTGACACTAAAATCACTGGGTATGGTGGTGCCACCTGCACTGAGGTTATAACTGCGGTTAGTCAGGCGGTTAAGGCTGTCGTAGCTGTAGCTTTCAGTAAACTGGGTGAGGTTGCCGACACCCTGTTGGTAGTGGCTGGTACGCGACACGACATTACCACGGTCGTCATGGTTGACTCCGGTACGGTACACCAGTGAGCTGCCAATATCGCTAGAGGCGTAGTTGAGCCAGCCGTTGTCGGCGCGATATCCGTAAGTGGTGGTTATGCCGTTGCCAAAGGTTTGTGACTGGGTTTTGCCACGGCTGGTCATGCTGTTAACGGTGCGCAGCAGCGCATTGCTGTCGGCATCACGCTGTTCAAATACATAACCAAAACTGTTGTTACAAAAAAAAGGGGCAAGTCTTTTGAGCATTAAAACTACAAGCACTATTAACCACGCAGTTCGACAGCAAGTAGCAGCTATGAGTTGAACCGGGCAACCTGACCTTTATGAATACGTATTCACCGATAAAGGCCATTGACGAAACAGGGGTAAAAATCGAATAATGCACGAAATTTAGTCAAATCAGCTATTCACCTTGGAAAAAATAATGAAAAACTTTGTTGGAAAAACCCTTGCTGCGGCAATTGCTGCTGCTTTTATGTCGTGTGCGGCTGCTCAAGAAGTTGAACTTGTCAGCACCTGGAATATGAATATGAGCTATTACGGCCAAAGCTGGAAAGATGATGCTTTTACCGTGGTTGTTAAAGACTTGGGTGCTGACAAAAAGGTCTCTATCTATCATCAGGCAATGGATGGTTCGTGGGTTGACTTGCCGATGTATTATCATGGGCCTGCTGACAATGGCAAAATGGTTTACAAATCGAGGCCAGGTTTCCTGGGTGGCAGTGCTTTTAGCATAAAGTATCAAGTGAATGGCCAGACCTATTGGGACAATAATCACGGTCAGAATTTCAGTTACCCCAATGGTGGCGGGTATAACATCATTGATGGCAGCAATGTTCACGTGGGTACTTATAACACCAATTCAAGCGACCCCTACGGCAACAAACTTTTCAGCGGCCGTGTTGCGATTAATAATCTGGCCTACAGCAAGGTGGTTAAATTGGTTTACAGTCAGGACAACTGGCAAACTTCAAAGGCGGTTTATGCCGAATTTGGTGGCAGTCCTTTGACATATGGTTATGGCTCAGTGCAAAATCCCAATGGCAACAATATTGAAGCCTGGACATTCAGCGAATATGTATCCGCTGAACGCGGTGAGTTTTATGTCGACTATGAGGTTTTGGGGCAGCACTATTATGATAATAATCATGGTTTGAACTATGTGTTAAATCCGCTGGCCAATTATGCCAGTATGGCTTTGCGACATTCTCCACATTGGGAGAGTGTAAGACCGATGACGCTTGTCCGGGATAACACCTGGATGGTGAATTTGAGTGTTTCGCAGGCACCGGTTGAATTGAAATTTGACGCCTCTGGCGATTGGTCGATTAACTTTGGTGATAACAATGCCGACGGCATGGCTGAACAAAATGGCGGCAATATCGTTATTACTGAAAATGGCAATTACCGACTGACTTTTAATGATCAGACATTGGCATACGGCGTTCAAAAACTGGATGCGGTGCAATAGGAACACAAATTAAACGCCAATCCAGGTTAGGTCAAAGCCAACTCAATCGAGCGATAAAGCTGGTCAATAATAATCAGCTGCACTGACACCAATCCTTGTGGCCAACTTTAATGCTTCAATCTTAAATTCTGTTTTATAGATTTTGCGTTTTTTTTGTTTGACATTGTTCACCTCTGTTTGCGATTCTACCCGCTTAGTGAGGTGTCTAAAAATACTGGGGCGGATCAGTTGAAACCATAACACGTACAACATTCATAAGGAAAAATAATGGCTAGCCGCAACGCGTCGAAACAGCTATTATTTTGCTATTATAACAGCGTTATGAGTACAAATTTATGGACATTCAGCTGGCAACAACAAACGATGCTGAAGATATTGCTAAAATGTCGAGAGACTATATTGAGGCCGGACTAGGGTGGTCCTGGAACGAAGCAAGAGTCATTGATGCCATTAGAGCGTCAGAGACAATTGTGGTCGTTTCTAAAAAAGGATATGTTTTAAGTGGCTTTTCAATAATGCATTTCAAGGAAAGTGCCGCTCATTTATGTCTATTGGCGGTAAAACCCAAATATCGTAGGATGGGCATTGGCAAAGCACTTATTACTTGGCTTGAGGAATCAGCAAAGACGGCGGGCACTTTCCATCTGTCTCTGGAGGTCAGAAAAAACAATAACACCGCTCAGCAATTCTATAAAGACCTAGGCTACCAGCAAGAACAAATAATTGAAGGCTATTATCAACAGAAAGAAGCCGCTGTAAAAATGAGCAAAGACATTAATGTCATATGAGACAATCACATCGGCAATAATACCAATTTGTCGCTAACCTCGCTTTCGCCGCCTAAGCGCCTTACCGTGTCAGTTTTTCAATTTAATTGAATTAAATTCCATAATCCAGTTAGTTTTCCAAGTCGTTCCAGCGTCTTTTGAAAAAGCCTGCTCCCATCGAGGCATATTTGGATTCGAAGTGATCCAAGTAAATCTAACCTTAACTGGAATGCCATTAATTACATCATCTGCGAAGAATAAACCAATGCCATTTTTAAATGATCCAATCACAGGGGCATCCATTGAGTCCGGAGAACGACCATCCAACCACCATATGGACCATTCTTTGGTGGCACTGTTGTATGAACGAAGTGCAATTGCGCGAAATGTCCCGCCTGGAAAATTAAGGATATTTTCTTCGATATTGCCAAGCCCACCGAGTATTTTTCTGGTCGATGAGACACCTTCAAATTTTATCCATTGCTGGTTTGAGCTTAACAACTCTTTCATCCTTCGATGTTTGACTATCCAATCGCCAATCTCAAAATCAAAGTCGCTAGGAGCGTCAGGTACACAGCCATTGAGTTGTTGGACTGAAGGGTTCTCTATAATTTCCATTGCGTTTAAAGCCTCATTAAAAAATATTAATTTTTGTTCTTGATTGAACAGTCGAGGAGTATAATTTCCATATAGGACAGAAGATGTCCTATTAATATTTTATTTGTGTCTTTTTACCCTTTTTCTCGTAATGAGTTGAAATTATGGCGAAACCAACCCGTCGCATATTGGCAGTACTTGAATTATTGCAAACTTATGGTCAGCTCAGTGGGACTGAACTATCGAGCCGACTTGGATTAGACAGGCGTACATTGCGTCGTTATATTGTTGCCCTTGAAGAACTTGGCATTCCTATCATGACCGAGCGCGGTCGCTATGGCGGTTATACCCTGATGCCAGGCTTTAAATTGCAGCCCATGATGTTTGATGAAAATGAAGCTATGGCTTTATCTATGGGTTTGCTTGGCGCAAAGCATTCGGGTTTAGTGCATACCACCGCCGCAATTGCTTCGGCTCAAGCCAAGTTAGAACGGGTTATGCCAACTGCGCTTAAACAAAAGGTGCGTGCAATTGCTGAAACTGTCACCCTTGATATGTTGCCGTCACGAAAAATGCTGGAAGATAAAAATAATTTCCTGCTCTCGTTAACGACGGCGGCATCGAATCAACAGCAGATCACTATGCAGTATAAAACCGCGAATGATGTGACAAGTGAAAGAGA
The DNA here is from genome assembly GCA_013216025.1 of Algicola sp. GTDB lineage: Bacteria > Pseudomonadota > Gammaproteobacteria > Enterobacterales > Alteromonadaceae > JABSOG01. The sequence continues at coordinate 7,194 of JABSOG010000281.1, forward strand.
GGTTAACCCGTATGGTCTAGCTTTTTACTTGGGATATTGGTACATAGTGGGGTTTTGTCAGGTACGTCAGGATGTGAGAACATTTCGGGTTGATCGCATAGTGCAGCTAGCGCCCTTAACTGTAGGCTTTGAACGGCCCAAAGAATTTAATGTGCTTAATCATTTACGGCACTCTATAGCAATGCTACCCAGGGAATTTTCTGTCAAAGTTTTGCTGTATACCGACTTGCAGACGGCCCATGCCAATATAGCTCATACTTTTGGCTTGTTAGTACAAGCTGAAAATGGGGTTATCTTGCATCATGAGTGTAGTGAACTCGCTTGGTTTGCACGTCAGCTTGCATTTTGGCCATTTGAATTTAAAGTTTATCATCCAAGTCAATTACACATAGAGGTTAAACAAGTCGCGGCTCGCTTGCTAAAATCCCTAGATTAAACGCTGACGGGCAACTTCAACAAAAATGTACTGCCAACACCTTCTTGTGATTCAACACTCAATTGACCACCATGTTTTTGCACGATGCCAAAAGATATCGATAGCCCAAGGCCTGTGCCTTGGCCCACGGTTTTGGTGGTATAAAAGGGTTCAAACAGTTTGTTTTGGGTTTCTTGAGACATGCCACTGCCGTTGTCTTTAACCGCAATTTCAACCGTTTTGTGCAATTGAACACAGCTGATCAATACCTGACCCTGTCTGGGCGTTTGTTGCTGGTGGGTTTGGATCGCATCACAGGCGTTGGCTAGTAGGTTCATAAACACCTGGTTTAGCTGTGCCGGGTAGCAATAGAGTTCGGGTGTGTCGACAAAATCGGTGGTAAAGGTGATTGTCTTGCGGTGCTGGGTTTGCATCAGGTTGATTGTCGATTGTAGCAAGTCGGTGATCTTCACGGTTTTTTGCTCGGCAGAATCAAGCTGGGTAAACACCCGCAAGTCTTCAACGATGGTTTTGACTCGTTCTGTGCCGTTTTTAATGGTGCTCAGATGCTCAAACAGTGAGGCGAATTTGGTCTCGAAGCTGTCTAGGGTTTGCTGTTCGGCGTCTGCTCCGGCCAATTCAATCAGAAACTGTTGAAAGTGGTCCAGTTCGGCTTTGAGGTTGTGGGTGCTGATTTGGGCAAAATTAATCGGGTTGTTGATCTCATGGGCGATACCGGCGGTCAGGGTACCCAGCGATGCCATTTTTTCGGCGTGCACCAGCTGTTGTTGGGTGGTGATGATCTCGCGGTTTTTTTGTTCCAGCTTTGCGGTTCGCTCGCTGACTTTGCTTTCAAGGTTGCGGTGGATATCAAGAAACTTGAGGTGGGTTTCTACCCGGGTCAACAACTCATGTTTGCTGACGGGTTTGCTCAGGTAATCATTGGCACCAACGGCAAAGCATTCGATCATATCGGCTACCTGATTTTTGGCGGTCAAAAAAATGACCGGCAAGTCATTAAGCGCATAGGTGTCACGCAGTTGTTTGCACACCTCATAACCAGAAATTCGAGGCATCATGATGTCAAGCAATATCAAGTCAAACGGGCCGTCCTGTGCAATACGCTTTAGCGCGTGTTCACCACAGGTGGCTTCAACCAGTTGGTAGTTCTGCAATGACAGATGGTTATGTAAAACCTGTCGATTCACCGGTTCGTCATCTACCAGTAAAATTCGAAATCGCCTGGTACTGTCCGTTTTGTTGTCGCTTGTGTTGTTGGTAGTGTTATGAACAGGGGTGGGCTGGGCCGGGGTTGTCTGCTCAACCATATGCAAACGGGAAACGGCCTGTTGCAATCCGTGATGCGGCACTGCGGCTGCATCGGCAACCGGCAGGGTAAAGCTGAAAGTGGTGCCCTTACCTAATTGGGAGTCTACACTGATTGTGCCGCCGTGCAGTTCAACCAATTGTTTGCACACCGCCAGACCCAAACCTGTGCCGCTGTAACAGCGCTCGGCGTGACTGGCAACTTGTTTAAATGAATCGTACAGGGTGGCAAAATGGGCTTTGTCGATGCCAATACCGGTGTCGGATACGCTGATTGTCAGTTGACGCTTGGTGGGCTCTGTACTAGTCAGCAGGGCCGTTACGCAGATCTCGCCTGCATCGGTAAATTTGATGGCGTTGCCCACCAGATTATGGAGAATCTGTTGCAAACGGTTTTCATCCGCCAGCGCCGCAGCAATATTTTCAGGTACTTTGTTGAGCAGTATCAGGTCTTTCTGGCCTAGCAGTGGACGTGACAATG
>JABSOG010000282.1 GCA_013216025.1 Algicola sp.
CCAATGAATGCGGTGATTGGTCTGGGTCGTCTGGCCCTGAAAACCCGGCTGGATGCCCAGCAAAAAGACTATATCGCCAAAGTGGTCAATGCAGGGATGGCGTTACTGGGCCTTATCGACGACATTCTTGATTTTTCGCAGCTCGAAGACGGTCATTTGACCATTGAAAATAGCCATTTTCAATTAGACGCATTGGTACACCGCGCCGTGAATCTCAGTGTCATGAATGCTTACGGTAAGGGTTTGGAGCTGATCACCGATATCGACCCGAAAATCCCCATGACCTTGCAGGGCGATCCGGTGAGATTGCAGCAGATCATCGTCAACCTAGTCAACAATGCGGTTAAATTCACCGAAACCGGCAGTGTCTGTATTCGGGTGGGCATTAAACAACACAGCAAAGACGGTTTGACCTTGCAGTGCAGTGTCATCGATACCGGTATCGGCATCGACCCCTCCGGTCAGGACCGATTATTTCATTCGTTCTCTCAGGCCGACGAGTCGATGACCCGCAAATATGGCGGCACCGGACTGGGTTTATCAATCGCCAAACAACTGACCGAATTGATGGGCGGCAAAATATGGCTGCAAAGCGAATTAGCTCAGGGCGCAACGTTCCATTTTACCGTCGACGTTAAAATTGTTAAACAACAGCCCCTATCAGTATTCGAACAGCTATCAACGGATGAAAAGCAGCGCATTGCGGGGCTCAAAGTATTGGTGGTCGAAGACACATTACTGGCACGCCAGGCTCAAGTAACCATGTTGACATACCTGGGGATAAGCTGCGACCAAGCCGACAGTGGTGAGCAGGCGATTGAACTGACCAAGGTGGCCTCACAAGCAAACAACCCCTATGATCTGGTATTGATGGACTGGAATATGCCCGGTATGGATGGTATTCAAACCTCGCAGCAGATCCACAGCAACGGATTTGATGAAACCCCACATATCTTGATGGTGTCGGCGTATGACAGAGACGAAGCCCGAACCCGGCTGCATCACAGTCAAATCAGCCAATTTATAGAAAAACCGATTTCGGCACCAACGTTACTCGATGCCTTCAACCAGCAACTATTCAATGACGGTAAACCCGCGACCCTGCTTGAGCAATCCAATCAACCCCAGATACCTGACTTGTCAGACTCAACGATTTTATTGGTCGAAGACAACATGATAAATACCATGGTGGCATTGGGTATATTGGCCGATACTGGGGTAAAAATTGACACAGCAGTCAACGGCAAACTGGCCCTTGAACAACTGCAAAAATCCCGCTACGACCTGATTTTGATGGACATTCAAATGCCAGAAATGGACGGTTTGACTGCCACTCGTGAAATTCGCCAAACGCTCAAAATGCTTGATATTCCGATCATCGCCGTTACCGCCCATGCGTCTGCTGAGGACGCACAAAAAAGCCTAGATGCCGGCATGAACGAGCATCTGACCAAACCACTGGACCCTGACAAGCTGTACAGCACCCTCGACAGTTACCTGAATAAAAACCGCGAAAAAGCCACTGACAACCTTTACACTGTTGACCAATCAAAAGTGACCAAAGATACCGGCGACTTGCCTTTGGCCCAAGTGAGCTTGCTCAACCAGCTTGCCCAAATCAATGGACTTGATTCCCGTCAGGCGCTAATCCGAATTGGTGGCCGCACCACTTTATATCTGGGTTTGGTCAAAGATTTTTACCATGCCCAGCAAGACCTTAAACAAACTCTGCTCGACTTGCACAAACAACAAGACTGGCCGGTATTGTACCGTGCGGTCCACTCGTTAAAATCCAATGCTGCCTATATAGGGGCCTTCGAACTGGCATCACTGAGCGAAGCGGTGCAAACAGACTTGGGTCGTTCACAAGGCCCCAGCGCAGATAAAACCGGTAAAAACCCAGATACAGCGCAATTTGATACCAATAAATTGTTTAGCCTATGCGAAATTCTTGACGCATTAATGAACCAATTTCACCCACTTTACCCAGACCAGAGCGCCAGTATTGACGAAATGGCAACCGAAGCCTTTGATATCGACAAATTCAAAGCCTCCCTTGATACCTTGCTGCCATTACTGACCTCATCAGATTTCAGCGCCGAACAGCAGTTGGTGGGCATCAGTAAAATGAGTAGCCAAAGTGATTATGCCAACGAAATCGCCGAAATCATTGAGTATGTTGATGATATCGAGTTTGAGCAGGCGGTTGATGTTGCGCGGGGTTTGATAGCGCGGTTGTAGTGTGGTGGCGATCCCCGCGACAGCGGAAAATACCAACAATCTTACCTATCAGGGGGTGATCTAAAACCAAATCTGGACTATTATCACCAGATAGCACGATAAAATGTATCCGTTTTGGTTATCACAACAAATACGGCGACAACAACTAAAAGAAGCGACATGCAATCTGCCGTTAAACTACTGATTATAATAATTTTCTTGAGCCTTTCGTATTCCAGCGATGCCTCGGGTCCTGCGATCCGCTTTGAACACCTGACGATTGAAGAGGGTTTGTCGCAAAATACCATCACAGCCATCATTCAAGACCGCAACGGTTTTTTGTGGTTCGGCACCCGCGATGGTCTCAATCGCTTTGATGGTTACGACTTCAAAGTCTTTCGCAACGACCCCAAAAGCAAAGGCTCAATTTCAGACAATTATATTTGGTCTCTTTACGAAGATGCCCAAGGCGTTTTGTGGGTGGGCACCCGAGGCGGCGGGCTCAACAAATACAATCCCCAAACTGAGTATTTTGAACATTTAAATCATCAATCCAATAATAACAGAAGCCTCAGTGACAATGGGGTTCGCGCCATATTTGAAGATCACCGAGGGGTCTTGTGGATTGGCACCGATTCCGGCGGTTTAAATCGCTACAACCCCTACGACGGCAGTTTTAAACATTTTCGCCATATACCCGGCGTTCGCAACAGCCTCAGCCATGATCGAGTCTACAGCATCCATGAAGACAGCAAAGGCGTAATGTGGATTGGTACCTCACGTGGTTTGAACAAATTCAACCGTCAAGACCAAAACTTTGAACGCTTTGTGCACAACGATGCACTCCCTGACAGCTTAAGTCACAACAGTGTCCGGGTGATCTTCGAAGACAATAAAGGCACCCTGTGGGTCGGCACCCAAAACGGTGGCCTAAACCGCTTTGACAGCCAGAGAAAAACCTTCACCCATTTTCGCCACTCACCCTCCGACCCGAACAGCTTGAGCAACGATTCTGTTTTTTCAATCCTAGAAGAAAACGATGGCAAATTATGGGTCGGTACTTGGGGTGGCGGCCTAAATAGCTTTGACCGCAAAACCGGTCGTTTCGAACCGTTCAGGTTTGAGGCATCAAACCGCTCCAGTTTGAGCAATGACTTTGTCTATGACCTGCATCAGGATAGACACGGCATGTTGTGGATCGGCACCAACGGCGGTGGCGCCAATAAATATGATGTCGATAAAGCCCATTTTGGCCACTTTCGTCACCTTGAATCCGACAACAACAGTTTGAGCGAAAATAATGTCAAATCAATTTTTGAAGACCGTAACGGTATCCTGTGGATTGGCACCCGTGGCAGCGGATTAAACCAATATGATCCGCAAAATGGTGACTTTGTCCATTTTCGTCACGATCCATCGATTCCTGGCAGTATCAGCAACGGCGAAGTTTACACCATATACCAAGACAGCAAAGGCGTGTTGTGGGTGGGCACTGCCAGCGGCCTCAACCGCTTCAATCAACTCACCGGCCAGTTCACCCTGTTCAAACACGATCCCTTTGATCCCCATAGCTTGAGCAACAACCGGGTCAAGGCCATCTTTGAAGATACCGAGGGCACCTTATGGCTGGGTACTTGGGGTGGCGGGTTAAATCGCTATGACCGTAAAACCGGGCGTTTCATCCAGTTTAGACACAACGACAAAGACCCCTACACCCTCAGTCATGACAATGTCATGTCGGTGCTTGAAGACCACAAAGGCAATCTGTGGGTCGCCACCATTGGCGGTGGATTAAACCGGCTTGACACTTTTACTGGCCAATTTCAACGCTTCAAACACAGCGCCACCGACCGCAACAGTTTAAGCCATGACCGGGTGTTGTCGATGCACGGAGGTGCCAAAGGCATATTGTGGCTAGGCACTTCTAACGGACTCAACAAATTCGATCCTGCAAAAGGAAAATTCACCCAATATCTCAAAAAAGACGGCTTAGCCAACGATGTCATCCTTGGCATCCTCGAAGACAACCAAGGACTTTTGTGGCTCAGCACTAATCAGGGGCTGTCCAAATTCGATCCAGTCAATGAGACGTTTAAGAATTACGATGTCAAAGATGGCCTGCAAAGCAACGAATTCAATCTCGGTGCCTACTTTCGTTCAAAAAGCGCCAAACTCTATTTTGGCGGCATTAATGGTTTCAACGGATTTTACCCCGCAGACATCAAAGACAATAATGAGATCCCAAACGTGGTATTAACCGACTTCAAATTATTTAACCAGTCGGTCCCCATTGAACACCAAAAACCGCTGGATAACAGTCAGGCAATCGCCAATGGCACCGACTTCTATCTGCCAAAAGCCATCGACAAAATGGAAAAACTGACCCTTGGTTACCAGCAATCGCTGGTTTCTTTTCAGTTTTCGGCGCTGCATTACGCCAACCCGATGAAAAACAACTACGCCTACAAACTTGAAGGCTGGGACACCGACTGGATTTACACCGATGCCAAACGTCGATTTGCCACCTATACCAAGCTTGACGCAGGCAATTACGTGTTCAGTGTCAAAGCCAGCAACAAAGACGGTTATTGGAATGAGCAACCCAAATCACTGCTTATCGAAGTATTACCGCCGCCGTGGGAAACTTGGTGGGCTTATACTTTTTATGTGCTGTGCATCACTGGCGTATTCATGGCGTTTGTCCAAAATCAACGCCAAAAAGTCAATGATGAACGAGAGGTCAACCGCAAGCTTAAACAGGTCGACCGGCTTAAAGATCAGTTTTTAGCCAACACTTCCCACGAATTGCGGACACCATTAAATGGCATTATCGGTTTAGCCGAATCCTTGATGGACGGGGTCGCCGGACAACTGCCCACACTGGCCAACCAAAATCTTGCCATGGTAGTGACCTCGGGCAAACGTTTGTCCAATTTGGTCAACGATCTACTCGATTTTTCGAAACTCAAAGATCACAATCTGGTGTTGCACACCAAACCTTTGGACTTGCACAGCATGACCAACATGGTGATGACCATGTCACGGCCTTTGGTGGGCGAAAAACCGCTGGAGCTGATCAACAAAGTGCCCATCAACCTCAAAGCCGTAGATGCAGATGAAGACCGACTGTTACAAATTCTCCATAACCTAGTGGGCAATGCCATCAAGTTCACCGAGCGCGGTTGTGTCACCGTAACGGCAAGACAGCGTAAAGACTGGATCAGGATCACCATCACTGATACTGGCATCGGCATCCCTACGGACAAGTTTAACTCGATATTTGAATCTTTTGAACAGGTCGAAGACAGCGCCACCCGCCTGCAAAGCGGCACAGGTCTTGGACTGGCGGTCAGTAAACAGCTGGTAGAGCTGCACGGCGGCACCATTGAGGTCGAATCAACGGTCGGTCAAGGCAGTGCGTTTCATTTCAGCCTGCCATCCACTGAACAGCAGGCACAGACCGCTTCGGATCAGCTGGTATCGCGGTTGCATGTGCTGGACAATGCCACTCATACCATGACTTTAGAGGATGAAGACGAAGCGAAAAGAATCAAAGAAGGCGCCATATACCCAGCCAACCTGCAAGACAACGATACCAATACTTTCCGCATTTTATTGGTCGATGACGAACCCATCAACCGTCAGGTATTGAAAAACCATCTGAGTATGCAAAACTACCAAATTGTCGAAGCCGCCGGCGGTCATGAAGCGCTGCAAGCCATAGAGCAAGGCGAACCCTTTGACTTGGTTTTGCTCGACATTATGATGCCCAATATTTCGGGTTACGAAGTCTGTCTGCGACTGCGTAAGAAATACCCGGTGTACGACTTGCCAGTGATCTTTTTAACCGCCAAAAATCAGGTCGCCGATCTGGTGCACAGTTTTGAAGTGGGTGCCAATGATTACCTCAGTAAACCCATCGCCAAACATGAGTTACTAACGCGAGTCAAAACCCACCTCAAACTGTTAGATGTGCACCGTAACTTAGAGAAAAAAGTAGCTGAACGTACCGCCGAACTGCAACAGGCGACTCAGGCCAAATCCGAATTCCTTGCCAAAATGAGCCATGAAATACGCACCCCAATGAATGCCGTGATAGGTCTGAGTCGGTTAACCTTGAAAACCCGGCTTGATCACCAGCAAAAAGATTATGTTGAAAAAGTGGTTGATGCGGGTGAAGCACTGCTGGGTCTTATCAACGACATTCTTGATTTTTCTAAAATCGAAGCAGGCAAGCTGACCATTGAAACCACCCGCTTCCGTCTGGATAAAATATTACAACGTTCAATCAACCTCAGCGCCATGAACGCCCATGCCAAAGGCCTTGAATTGATCACCGATATCGACAGCGATATTCCCGCCGTGCTGATGGGCGACCCACTGAGGCTCCAGCAAATCATCGTCAATCTGGTCAACAACGCCGTCAAGTTCACCGACAAAGGGGCGGTTTGTATCAAAATAACGCTCAAAGAAGATCACGGCGACCAAATGCTAATGCAATGTTCGGTGATTGATACCGGGATTGGCATGACACCAGAGCAACAATCCAAGATGTTCTTGTCATTTTCTCAGGCCGATGAATCGGTCACTCGCAAACATGGCGGTACTGGCCTTGGCCTTGCCATCTCCAAACAGTTGTGTGAATTAATGGGCGGCCAAATCTGGCTCGAAAGTGAACTGGGCACAGGTTCGGTCTTTCACTTTACCATCAAAGTTTATAGAGCTCAGGAACAACTCGAAACCCCACACATCGATGCCTCAGTCATTGCCAACCTCAATGTATTGGTGGTAGATGACATTGAGATGTCAAGAACCGTACTGGTCAACATTCTGGCCGAACTCGACATCCAAGCCGAACAGGCCGCTAACGGTAAAACAGCCATTACCATGATCACCACAGCCCAAGACGATGGCAATCCTTATGATCTGGTGCTGATGGATTGGCGTATGCCGGATTTGGATGGTATTGAAACCTCGTTGAAAATTCATCAGGCCCACCTCGACATGGCCCCGCAAATTTTAATGGTCTCGGCTTACGATAAAGACGAAGCCCGAAGCCAGATTGACGATACCCTAATCAACCAGTTTATTGAAAAACCGGTCAACAAGTCGACCCTACGCGATGCCATCATCCTGATGTTGGCGGGTAATATTCCACAAGTTCAGGATCTGGAAGAAGCTAAATCGGTTGAGATCCCCAATCTGTCAAACAGCCATATTTTGCTGGTTGAAGACAATGCCATCAACCGTCAGGTCGCCAAGGGTTTCTTGAAAGACACCCATGTTAAAATCGACATTGCCGAAAATGGCCTGATCGCACTAGAAAAAGTACAAAGCGGCAAGTATGACTTGGTGTTGATGGACATTCAAATGCCCGAAATGGACGGCCTGACCGCCACTTATCAAATCAGAAATACTCTTAAATTAACCGAACTGCCGATCATCGCGATGACTGCTCATGCTATGGAAGCCGATATCAGAAGAAGCAGCGAAGCGGGCATGAACGAACATATCACCAAACCGATTGACCCGGATATACTCTACTCGACCCTTGCACAGTACCTTGAAGTAAGTCAAGATATTTTGCCAACCCCTGGCACCGAGCAAGCCGTACTGTCGAGTATAGCGACCCAAGCGTTGGCCATCGATTTGGATGACGAAGCAGCGATGTTGCATCATCTGGCGCATGTTGATGGTCTTGATGCCCAACAGGCACTGGCCAAAATGAACGGTAGAACCTCACTTTACCTCGAATTAGTTAAAGATTTTGACAAACAGCAGCAATTTTTGGTGCGAACCATCACTGACATGTTTGATAATCAAGATTGGGTTGAGTTACACCGCACCGTACATTCGCTGAAGTCTAATAGTGCCTATATTGGCGCTTATGAAGTCTCTCGTTTGAGTGAAGCGTTTGAAAATGCCTTGGCCGATGAGCAATACAATAAACCCATGTTGCTCCAGCTGTGCGCGGTATTGACACCGATAATGCAGCAACTGGATTTACTTTACCCCGATGAAGCCATCGAGATGGTCAGCGAAAGTTTTTCTATCGACAAGCTCAAAGCCTCACTCAGTAAAATACAACCACTGCTCAAAGCATCCAACTTTGAGGTCGAAGCGCTATTACCGGCCCTTCAACTTTTGTGTGAGCAAACCGATTACGCCCCAAAAGTCAGTGAAATTATCGAACTGGTCGATGACATTGAATACGAAAAAGCCGCCGCGCTGGCAGCCGGTATGCAGGCTGATCTTGATTGATATACTTGGCTGTACAAACTACACTTTAAGATACGAGTCAAGCAGCATAGTGCGGGCAGATATTTACCATGAAAAGCGATTTCACCGAATCAAAAATCCTTTTATGTGACGACAGCGTGTCAAACCTGCTGTTGGTGAGAAAATTGCTCGAAAGTGAGCACTACAACAATATCACCGCAGTTTCTTCACCTGAAATCGTGCTTGAGAAAATGGCAACCGAACAATATGACTTATTGTTGCTGGATATCGAAATGCCGAAAATGGATGGCCTTGAGGTGATGAAACAGTTACACCAACGCAAATTGATTGACGAATACTTTCCTATTATCATTCTAACGGGCAGAAAAGACGAATTTACCCGTAACAAAGCATTATCCATGGGGGCGATGGATTTTATCAACAAACCGTTTGATCAAACAGAGATCTTATTACGGGTCAGAAATACCCTCAGGCAATATGCCGCTTATCAGTTAAAAGAAAACCTCGCACAACAACTCAAAAGCAAAGTCGCTGAACGCACCAAAGAACTCGAAGCCTCGCAAAAACTGCTGGTTGAGCGATTGGCCATGGCCGGAGAGCTAAAAGACGAAGCCACTGGCAAACATGTGATCAGGGTAGGGAAATATGCGCAATTGCTGGCCCAACTGATTAAACTGCCCACAGAAATCTGCGAGATGATTGGCTCTGCCGCCCCCTTACATGACTTGGGCAAGATAGCCATCCCTGACAATATTTTATTAAAAAATGGTCAACTGGACGATGCACAATGGACGGTGATGAAAACCCACGCCGAAATTGGCGCACAGTTGCTTTATGAACCCCATTCTCACTTGGCACAAATGGCCTCATCGATAGCGTTATCGCACCACGAGAAATGGGATGGCAGCGGATACCCCGGCGGACTGATGGGCGAATCCATCCCGATTGAAGGC
>JABSOG010000283.1 GCA_013216025.1 Algicola sp.
CCTGAAACTGGCACTTTTGGCGTATTCACCGACAGTGCGGCCACCGACAATCAATTAGAAGCTGGGGTGAGTTCAGATATTTATATTTGGGATGGCAATACCACACAAGGCAGCGAAGCACCTTTTGAAGGCGACAACGTGATCGCATGGGCCTTTAACGCGCCCGGCAATTGGTTTGGCGGTGGTATTCAAGCACGACAGGCCACAGACATGAGCAATTTTGCTGATGGCGATGTGACCTTTCGAATCAAAATCCCTGCGGATGTGTCGTTTAAAATTGGCGTAACCGATACTTATTCCAACGAAAACTGGGTTGAATTTCCGGCCTCGACCAACCAATACGGCTTGGTGAGAGATGGAAATTGGGGGCTGGTGACCATACCTGTTGCCGACCTGAGAGGCGACTTGATAGCGTTACAATCGATGCAGTATATGTTCACAATCGCCAGTGTCGACGGCCAGTTGCCAACATCGACTTTTCAAATGGCCATTGATGATATTGTTTGGCAAGGAGGTGGGAGTGATCCTGTGGCTGATGCCGATGGTGATGGCGTAATCGACGCTGATGACAATTGCCCCAATACGCCCGCAGGTGTTGAAGTAGATGCCAATGGTTGCGAAATATTGGTGACCCCAAACGTACTTGTTCAGGCAGAAGATTACACCAATTACTTTGACACATCTGCCGGTAACAACGGTGGTGCCTATCGAACAGACAACGTTGATATTGAAGCGACCACAGATGTGGATGGCGGATTTAATGTCGGTTGGACAGACAGTGGCGAGTGGCTCGAATACAGCGTAACACTTGGTGCCGGAACCTACGATGTCACAACCCGTGTGGCATCTGCTGTGGGTGGAGGCAGCTATGCAATGATGATTGATGGTCAATCAATTGGCTCTGATACCGTTGCCAATACTGGCGGCTGGCAGGTTTTTGAAACTCACACCGTTGGCACTTTTACAGTAGAGCAAGGTGTACACACGGTTCGAATCGATATGAGCACGGGTTTATTTAATCTCAATTGGTTCAACATCGCAATTGCCGCGACACCAGTATTAGATAGCGATAATGATGGTGTTAACGACAACGACGATCTTTGTCCTGCAACACCCGTAGGTACAACCGTTGATGCTACTGGCTGTGCAGTTGTGACAAGTGTTACAGGCATTACGCAAATCTCTGATACCAGCGTTGATTTTTACGTTAACAGCATCGCTTGGGCTGACGTGCATTACAGCATTAACGGTGGCGGTCAGCAAAACTTTCGCATGACTTTTGCCAATGGACAAAACACCAAACGCGTTGACGGATTGTCTGCGGGTGATGCCATTAACTATTGGTTCACCTACTTAAGCGATGAAGGTCCAGTTGTCGACACCGACCTGCAAACCTACACCGTGACTGGCGGCAGTACGCCTGTTGATACCGATGGTGACGGCGTAGTTGATGGCATAGACCAATGCGCGAATACGCCAACTGGTACCGCCGTTGACAGCGTGGGTTGCCCAATTGTTGTAGTAGTTGATACAGATGGTGATGGTGTAGTTGATGGATTAGACCAATGCGCGAATACGCCTACCGGAACAGCAGTTGATAGCGTAGGTTGTCCAATCGTTGTCGTGCTTGATGAAGACAACGATGGTGTTATAGATGGCATCGACCAATGTCCGGGGACGCCTTCAGGCACTCAAGTTGACAGTGTTGGCTGCGCGGTTGTTACTCCACCTTTAGGCGATATCGTGCCTTTATATGGTGTTGGCACCGTATTAGAACAAGCTATTCATTTTGATCGTGGCGATGCCATTGTCACCCGATTTGCCGACCGAGGTCGTGACCGTCACGCCAAAGAAGATCACTTTCAATCTTACGATCACTACCTGACCCACTACTGGACGCACCGCACAGCTCGCTTCGAATTTGTCGATTTTGTTGCCAAAGGTGGCTCAACCATCGAAGTTAACTTTGTCACTGAATGGAAGCTGGGTGTTAAAGAGTTCAGAGCCTGGTATTACGGCATGAACACCGTTGCCGAATATCACGGTAACTACGAGAACGGCGTTGTTGAAGTTGGCCACGGACTTTTCGATGACAACCTCAACCAAATCAGCACCACTGGCGACCAATACAAATATTCACTGACCATCACCCAATATCGCGGCCTAAACGGCAGTGTGGCAAGTCTGGCTCCGGGTCAGTCGATGGAAATTGAAGTCAGCCAGTTTTTAGACGCCGTACCAGAAGGTCGCAACAACTACTATGGCACCACCTACCTATATAAAGTGGGCGAGGGCGGTTTGGTACCTTGGAAAGCGGTTGGTGATTTTGCCGATAAGTCATCTGAGCGCGAAAACTCACACCCAATCGACCAAAGTGCCTGGTTAGGCGGTAGCACCACTTTGCCGTACGGTTATACCAACGAACCCGATAACCATTTTATGCAAATGGCCACCAATCTGTCGAGCATCAACGGCCAACCCTTTGTACTAGGACGACGCATTCATCACACCGACTTTGAAACTGGCCAGCACGACGAAAACGTACAGAATGGTATATTCGCCGAAATGGTCGGCAAAGCAGGCACCCATTACGTTAACACCAGCTGTTCGGGCTGCCACGAACGCAATGGTCGTGCAGCACCTGTAGACACTGGCGTTGAGCTTGATAAATGGGTATTTAAAGTGGGCGATGCTAACGGCAATCCTGATGCACAAATTGGCAGCGTATTACAGCCGGATAATGTAGGTATTGACGATGCAACACAAGGCGAAGGTAAAGTGTCTATTGCTTCATGGACTGAAGTGGACGGTTTACGTTCGCCCAACTATACCTTCACCAAAGGCACGCCGGCTCAGTTTTCTGCCCGAATTGCACCCCAGTTGGTGGGCTTAGGTTTGCTCGAAGCGATTCCAGAAACTGCAATTTTAGCCCGTGAAGATGTCGACGACAGCAAAAACGGCGATGGCATTACAGGTAAAGCACATTTGGCACTGGACCCGGTAACTGGCGAAACCCGCTTGGGACGATTTGGTTATAAAGCTGGCACAACCAGTCTTAAACACCAAATTGCTGCAGCATTTAATACCGACATGGGCGTGATGACATCGGTCTTACCACAACCTGATTGTGGTGCGGCGCAAACTGAATGCGGCAACAGTGGTGCAGAGTTGGCTGACGAACATTTGGATAATCTGGTCAAATACATCGCCTTGTTGGGTGTTCGCCCCCAACGTGATATTGACGACTCACAAGTTCAGCTAGGTAAAGCACTGTTCACGAGTATTGGTTGTGAAGGCTGTCATACCGAAACCCATCAAACCAGCGCGTATCACCCATTCACCGAATTGAGAAATCAAACCATTCATCCATACACCGACTTGTTGTTGCACGACATGGGTGCAGGCTTGGCCGATTCGTTGGCCGAAGGTCAAGCGACTGGTGCCGAATGGCGCACCACACCATTGTGGGGCTTGGGTTTGTCTGCGTGTGTTACCGGTGGGGTTACCAACCCAACGGGCGGGCAGGGTAATGAAGTGTGTAATGCAAACCACAGCTACTTGCACGATGGCCGGGCTCGCAGTATTGAAGAGGCTGTTTTATGGCACGGCGGCGAAGGCGAAAATGCCAAAGTGGCTTATCAAGGATTGTCTGCTGGGGATAAAGCGGCGTTGATGGCGTTTTTGGGTTCGTTGTAAACAAAAACCTGCAACCCCTCAGTTTTTTTGGGGGGGTTGTGATCGTAACCTTATTCAAATTCACACACCTAATGTAGGAGCGCCGTCTCGGCGCGATATTGGCCGCAGGCCAATCATTTTTTGAAATGGCTTCGCCATTTATCGCGGCGAGACGCCGCTCCTACATTCAATTCTTCGGCTGATTATTAATTTTCCAAATTGCTAAGATTGTTGTAACCCCCTCTAAAGACCGCTGATATTCTGCATACCCTGGGCAATCCCGATTTATCTCTTGCCATATTTTTTGTGCTTGTTCAAAGTAACCTTTTGCGCGGGGTTTGTTGTTGCCTTGTATTAGATCATTCGCACCCAAATGAGTAAGACTCATGGCTAGACCATTTTTAAAGCCGATATGTTGGGGATAATCTTGATGGAGTTGTTTTTGAAGTCCAGCAAACTTAGCACAACACCTGAATGCTTTATCATAATCGCCTTTGGCACTGAAGGTCTTGCCTATTTTTGAATAACTCACGGACAGCCCATTTTTAAAACCACTATGTTGTGGATAGCTTTTGTTAAGTTGTTCAAAAAGTGTTGAAAACTGTTCATAAAACTCAAGCGCTTTTTCTAAATCATTTATAGTGCTGTAGGTATCGCCCAGCTTGGAATAGCTAATGCCCAGCCCATTTTTAAATTCTATATTTTGAGGGTTGTCTTGAAGGAGCTGTCCTTGAAGTTCCGCATACAGCTCATAAAATCCAAGCGCTTGCTCTAAGTCTCCTTTGGTGCTGTTGATATTACCCAGTTTGGAATAGCAAATGGCCAGACCATTTTTAAATTCGATATTTTTCGGATAACCCAAATGGAGCTGTTTTGAAAGCTTTGCATTCTTCAAATAATACTCAAGCGCCCTATCTAAATCGCCTTTGGCGCTGTAAATATCGCCTTGTTTTTCATAACTAATGGCCAAGTCGTTTTTGTATTCTTGATTTTTGGGGTCTCTTTTAAGCAATTCATTCGTGGTTTGTGAAAATATTTGGTAAAATACTAGGGGCTTGTTTAAATCGCCGATAGTTTCATTATATCTACCTGTGCGTTCAAAAAGAACCGAAGTGCCATAGCTTGGTTTTACTACCCATTTTAAGAAATACTCTGCAAAGTGGGCGTATAGGGCTGCATCTTGATATTCGCTGTTAGGTAAATGACCTGTATCTTTTTCATAGTCTAATAAATGGATGAGTTGATCAATAAGCAGCAACTGATAACCATAATCCACACTCTGCCCCCGCACCACCTGCTGCACGACCGGACTACACTTAAACGTCTTATCCTCACCATTAAAATCCAACCATCCCAACTGCCGCAAAGCGTCCAAAGAGTCGTCAAGCTCCTCAAACTCAATCAACAACGTCTCAACATGCCGATATTCAATAGGTGCCGCAGGCAACACCGAAAAAACAGCAATAAGCTGTTGCTCTACCTCACTAAGCTCAGCCGTCTGATACATAGCCGCAATAACTGATTCAGGCTTCTCTTTACGCAAACCATGTCCTTGCGATCCATAAACAGTTTCCACTGATTTGGTCTGACTCAACTGAGTAAGCCCTTTATCATCTAGATCCTTAAGTAACTGCCCAAGGCTATAACGTGTGTTGAATAGATTGAGCTTCTTAAGGTTTTTCGCCAGTAGTTCAATAACCAGCGTGTTGTAACCCACAGCGACAAACACGGCAGTAAGTAATCCGTCTTCATTGCTGTCGTGACCGGGGTAATGGCGACAAAACAGTGTCTTTGCATCACCTTCGCTTAATTGACCTACCGCATGTCGCCTGACATCCGCAAACTCACTAACTCGACTGGTGATCAAAATATGAAAATTACTCAAACGGCCAAGGGCGGCGTAGTTATTTTCAAGCTCATCAAGGGCGTTGGCGTTATCGACAATGAGTAAACAATTGGGCTTGAGATTGGCCAGTTCATCAAGCAAGTGTTGTAGCCGTTGATCGCGGTCCATCTGTGGGTCTGGTTTGATTTTCAGCGAATATTCCAAAGTCAGCAGCGCATCGGCAATGCCATCGTCGGCATAAACCCAGGCAAGGTGTTGATAGTGGTGGCCATAACGGTGGTAATAGGCCGATGCCAACGTGGTTTTACCAATTCCGCCTTCGCCGTTGACCAAAAGTAATAGATTGTCGGTTTGGTGCAGATCGTTGTAAATCTCACCAAGCTCATCATCGCGGCCAATAAATACGCTAGGGTTAACCGGAGACGTGTTGAGCTTTTGTTGAATTTTCACTTCACCGTACTGGTGAAAATGATTCTCAGTAATCGACTGACCGACTGTGTAGATTTTACTAAGTTTGTCAGAAGCATCGATTGCCAGCTTGATATCGGCATCAGACCAAACAACCACATCAATGCCATGTTCTTGAGCTAATTCATCGGCAAAATCTTGTAGATGGGTATCATTTTTAATGTTGCTGGCGTATACAAATTTGCCAAAGGTTTGCTGACCTTTAAATGCAGCTTCGAGTTCTTTTTGAATTTCGTTTTTAGCTTTGGTAACACTAAACAGGTGAGGGTCTTCTTTAAACTTGCATTGAATAGCGACCTTTTGTGGTGGAGTATGTGTGCGATCAACAGTAAGAATATCAACCCCAAACTGCTTTTGCCCCCGTCTGCCATATTTCTGCGCATCTGGGTCACGATATTTCTCTTGCGCAATCAAACAACAAAGATCTTCAAAATCCTTATCTTCATCCGGCAATCGCCACTTCGAATCCATCACTACGCTCCACTTGTCAAGTAAACACCCACCCCAAACCATACCAAAAGGCCGTCACACCAACCATGGCAGCGTAAACCATCAGGTATCCCAACGGCGAGTTGAGTTTTGCTTCGACCTTATCTCGTAATGCCACATCTTCAGCTGAGTCTGACGATTCTTGCCGCTGTGGGTGTACGATAGTGCCCGCCAATTTGTTGCGCCAGCTTTGTTTGGATATTCGAAAAGCCGTTTGCACCAAACCACCCACCAATATCGTCAACCAAAATGGCCATAGTTTGTAACCGGCATAAACAATGACAATGAATAGTGGGATACCAAAACCAAAGGTATAAATCAAAAAGGGAATTGATTTTTGGTGGGCGGGTTGCTCTTTTGCCATAGCTGGGTGCCTTGTTTGGGGTTTACCTTAATCTGACTATAGCATAATCGTTTGTTGTGTTTGAATAGGGGATTTATTATCGTTAAACTACGATACCTTCGACATTTCCACTAAGGTAATCCTAATTAGATGTATGGTCACCATAAGGGTCAAAATCACACCAGCACAAAACCAAATGAACGGTGAGATTGGATTGTCGACAAGCTGCTGTAAGCCAAAACCAAACGCAATAATTAAAAGCGCGTACAACATTGCTGTGTTCGATAATTTTTTGAAGATTTGTTTTATTTGAATTTCTGTCATTGGGGGATTATCTTTTTAACCGAATGACGCTCAATCAATTTGGGCTCAAACAAATGTTCAATTTCTAACTCTTTTTTGTAGACGGTTTTGAGCACTAATCGGGCTGACATTTGGCCCATGGCGTAAATAGGGTAGTCGATGGTGCTGAGTTTGGGGTAAAGGTAGCTGGCGAAGGTGACGTTGTCGAAACCCATCACTGAAATATCGTCAGGAATGTTTAGACCCTGTTCTCTTATTACGCCCATAGCGGCACATGCCATTTCGTCGTTGGCGCACACCACTGCTGTCATCGGCAATTTTTTATTTAACAGCTCGGTCATGGCTTCGCTTCCGCCTGTTTCTGTAAAATCGCCTTCTACCATCAGGGTTTGCTCTAAGGATATGCCACTTTCTGCCAGTGCTCTTTTGTGCCCCGCCAACCGTTCGCGCGCATCTTCTTTCCATAACGGACCAGAGATATAAGCCAAGTCTTTGTGACCTTGTTCGATAAGGGATTTAGTGGCCAAATATCCGCCACTTTCGTTGTTCAGACTAATGCATTTATCACTAATCTCGGGGATATGGCGGTTGATCAAAAAAATAGGCGTGCTGCCTTGGCTCAGTTCTATCAGGTATTCGTCGCTGACCGCTTCTACGTGCATGATTAGCGCGTCACAACTGCGGCCAATCAAAAATTCGATGCCGTCGAGTTCGTCTTTTTCGTTACTGTGTCCGGCGGTGATAATGGCGTGTTTTGAGGAGGCTCTTAATTGGGTTTCTATGGCGCTCATCATCGAGCCATAAAATGGGCCGTGTAATTCTGACACCAAAATACCAACGCTGTTAGAGCGGTTTGACGCCAGCGATTGGGCCATTGAGTTGGGGCGGTAGCCGAGCTGTTCCATTGCGGCTCTGACTTTTGCGGCGGTTTTTTCGCTGACCTTGGCTTTGTTGTTCATCACCCGCGATACGGTGGCCAGTGATACGCCTGCCAAATCTGATACTTGATATATAGTTGCCATAATCTTCCTGTGATACTTCTATTTGTTGTTACTTTACCGCGTCAAGCTGATCTTCTCCAGCCGCCATATTAAGCTCGCGCTGGATTTGCTCAACTTTTTGATTATCAAGCGTATAACTGCGCATTACCCAAGCCACCAAAACAGAACCTATCGCCGGGAGTAACGTGAAACACAGTAATATCCCCTGGCGGGTGCTGTCGGTTTGTTGTTCTAGGTCGGCGGAATAGTTGTAATAGGCCAGTAACCAGCCTGCTAATGCACCGCCTAATGCCAGCCCCATTTTGATGAAGAATACGATGGCCGAATAGACCATGCCGGTGATGCGGATGCCGGTTTTCCAGTGGCCATAATCGACCGTGTCGGCCATTTTTGCCCACAATAATGGCGTTGCCATTTGTAAGAAGAAACCCCACAAAAAATACATCACCATGGCGAGCGTTACCTGATCGCTTTTAACGAAGAAACTGGCTATACATATTGCCCCAGCAATCAGCTGCAAGGCGATATAAGCTTTGATTTTGTTGACTCGCTTGGCCAGTGGCTGAGCGCAAGCACAACCCAGAATATTGCCGACCATGCCAAGGGTGACAAACGTGGTGATAAGATCTGCTTGCATCAGGTAGTATTTGACGTAAAAAATCGCCAGTGTGTTGCGCAGCACCATGCCGGTCAGTAGAAAAAACGCCGCTAGACACAGTATTCGCCATTGGTCGTTTTGCCACAGGGCATTAAGGTCGGCTTTGAAGGTGGTTTGCTGATTTTCCGGTGGTTTTACGCGTTCTTTGGTGCCAGAAAAACACAGTAAAAACAGGATAACACCCAGCGCACTCATCGCCGCCATGCCCATTTGATAACCCTTGGCTTGGTCGCCATCGCCAAACCATTCAACCAAGGGCAAAGTGAGTGCGGTGACCAACAGGCCGCCAAGCATGCCGAACACAAAACGGTATGATTGCACCGACACCCGTTCTTTTACATCTGCGGTTAGCACACCGCCAAGGGCAGAGTAGGGGATGTTAATGGCGGTGTAGACCAGCATTAGCAAGGTATAGGTGACGTAGGCATAGATTAATTTTCCGTCTTCTGACAAGTCGGGTGTGGTGAAGGCCAGCACGCTTATCACGCCAAAGGGCACGGCGCACCACAGTAAATAGGGGCGAAATTTGCCCCAGCGGGTTTGGGTGCGATCGGTAAGCGCGCCCATGAGTGGGTCGGTGATGGCGTCGAAT
>JABSOG010000284.1 GCA_013216025.1 Algicola sp.
CTGCCTGAGTTGGAGCGCAATTTTGATGTTCATTGTATCGACTTACCAGGCTTTGGCTTTAACAACGGGGTAAAGTTGGCTGATTATACCCTTAGTGCGCTGGCTGAAATTATCGCCCCACTATGCCCTCAAGACAGTATTTTGGCGGGTTGGTCGCTTGGTGGACTAATTGCCAGTAACATTGCTTTGAATTACCCAAAAAAAGTCGCTTCGTTATGCCTAATTGCGTCATCGCCGTGTTTTGTTACGCAGCCAGACTGGCAAGGCATAGAACCCGCAGTATTACAGCAGTTTTCGCAGGATTTGACGCGTGATGCCAATAAAACCATCGGGCGCTTTTTGGCCATTCAATCGATGGGCAGCGAAAGCGCCCGAAAGGACGCTAAGTTATTAAAAAAAGCCATTTTTAATCGGCCTTCAGCGGATATTGAGGCGTTGATAGGTGGTTTAAAAATTCTCGAAAACAGTGATTTACGCTCGGTGCTTAATACCCTAAAAATGCCCATTAAAGGCATTTATGGGCAGCGTGATACGTTGGTGGCAAAGACCTCAATCGTCAAACTGGCAGACTCATTGGCTAATTTTGAATACCTGATTTTGAACAAAGCTTCGCATGCGCCGTTTATCTCGCATCAACAGGATTTTATCACTAGCTTTGAGCTGCTGCATTTGCCACTGGCTTTAATATAACCAATGGTGCTAAAATAGACCACTTTGATAGGTTTATTGGCTAAAAACGGTCTTTCAATTTGGCTCATTATGGTTAATAATTAACCTAGTAGTATTATCTTTTATTTTGGGGGCAATGTATGGACATCGGATCAAGCTTTTCGTCGGGCCTACAGGGCTATCAACAAGCTTCAAATCAAATTACACAAGACACGCTGAACATCAATCGTCAGGCGTTGGCTGAGCCAACAGAGGAGCCACAGCAGCAAGAAGTCGCTCAACCGCCGCCTCCACCACCGCAATCTTTAGAAAGTTCGGTGGTCAACTTAACCAGCGAGCTGGGTAATGCCCAAGCCAATGTTCGTTCGATCGAAACTGCCGATGAAGTGCTTGGCAGTATTATCGACCTTCGGGTATAAAACTTTAGAGCCTTTTTTAATTATTTATGAATATAGTTACGCCATACCCTACTAATATCCCAATCAATACGGTCAATGTGACAACGGAGTCTGCCCGGCGGGATAGTCAACTGCGTGAATTGATAGCCAAACCCTCGGCCACCGAAGCCGGTGTTGCAGAGCGTGGCGTAGCCTCTGAACATGATAAGTCAAAATCTCCCCAACAAAATCAAAACAGTGTTGAAGTCAATTTAAGCAAAGGCGATGAACACCAGAAAATTGGTGAGCGTGGTCATGGCGAGCAAAGCGAAAAAGACCAAGGTCAAGAGAAAGAAAAGCAGAATAAAGATAAGGAACAGGAACAAGCCAATAAACAACTTGAACGGGTTGAAGCAAAACAAGTCCAGCAAGAGCAACAGCAGATTCAAGAATTAAGGGGCCGTGATGCTGAGGTTAAGGCTCATGAGCAGGCCCATGCCGCCGCAGGTGGCCAATATGCTGGCAGCCCAACCTATGAATTCAAACGTGGCCCAGATGGCAACAATTATGCCGTGGGTGGCGAAGTTTCTATTGATGCGTCGGCTGTTGGGGGCGACCCTAGGGCCACCATCGACAAGATGCGTCAGGTTCGTTCCGCAGCATTGGCTCCGGCTAGCCCGTCCAGTCAAGACAGAGCTGTAGCGGCCCAAGCTGCACAAACTGCCACTGACGCCAGAGTAGACGAAATCGATCAGGCCAATGCGGCAATACAGGCCAAAGAACAGGCCAAAGATGAAAAAACCGCTGCGGCTGATGAGGCTGAAACAGCAGCAAAGGCTGAAAAAGCCAATAATGCGCAAAGTGCCAGCGAAACCGGCCCAGTTGCGGACCCCTTTGGTTTGTTGGGTGATGACGAAAATGCTCAACCCGGTCAACAAATAGGCTCAGCCAACAGTCTCGGTAAAATTTTTGGTTCTTCTGGCTTGGCCGGCGGTGAAAACCGTGATCAAATCAACTTTAATCGTTTGGCAGCAGAGCAACGCAACAGCGAAGTAGTTGCCCGTGCAGCACGAGTTCAAAGCTTTTATTCAGCCTCCACCGTTCCCCGCTCCGGCGGTTTCTCTTCGTTCGCTTGATTCAAATTAACTTTTTGGGATTATTTCTTGCCGCGTTGCGGCTTTAGGCCGTTCCGGCCAATTAAAGTCAAAAGATTTCACCACGGAGGCACGGAGAAGCGGAGTAAAGAAAGAGGAAAAGAAAAAACCGACAAAAAGAAAAATGAATGAAAATAATTGTCTTTTTTAAGTCTTCTGTGCCTGTTAGACCATATTGCCTTTTGCCTTTTGCCTTTTGCCTTTTGCCTTTTGCCTTTAATCTTTTCTCATTCTTTCCTCCGTGGCTCCGTGCCTCCGTGGTGAGATCTTTTGACCTTCAGGCCGTAGGCCAACTAATAAAAACCAAAATGGCCCCGCAGGGCCATTTTAAAACCTCATACCCCTTACTTCTTCATCTTGGCAAAGGCATCGGCAAAAGCATTACCCATGGCGGCATTTTGCGCCGGCTGTTTGGCCTTAGGTTTACCTTTGCTCTTACCGTTGTTCTGATGCTTGCCCTGCGGTCTGTTCGAGCGTTTGGCATCATCTCTGACGTTATTAGAAGAATCACTAGCTGAGTCGTTATTCGAACCCTGAGCCGGTGGCTGCTCACTCATTTTCATGGTCAGGTTGATGCGTTTGCGCTGTGCATCGACTTCTAATACCTTAACTTTGACGATATCGCCTGCTTTGACCACTTCTCGCGGGTCTGAAACAAATTTTTCAGTCAGTGAAGAGATATGAACTAAACCATCCTGATGAACGCCAATATCAACAAAAGCACCAAAGCTGGCGACGTTGGATACCACGCCTTCGAGCACCATGCCGGGTTCAAGATCTTTTATTGACTCGACACCTTCTTTGAAAGTGGCTGTTTTAAACTGCGGCCTTGGATCTCTGCCGGGTTTACTCAACTCGCTAATAATATCGGTAACAGTGGGTATACCAAATGTTTCATCACTGAACTGTGCAGGCTCCAATGACTTTAAGAAACTTTCGTTGCCGATGACGTCACTGATGTTCATTTTGTGTTGGCTGAGCATCTTTTCGACCACCACATAACTTTCTGGATGAACGCCGGAGCCGTCCAACAGGTTCTCACCTTCGCGGATGCGTAAAAACCCTGCGCACTGCTCAAAAGCTTTGGGCCCAAGGCGTGCGACTTTTTTCAGGGTCGCGCGGTTGTAAAATTGACCGTGCTCATCACGGTAATCAATAATATTTTGCGCCAGTGTTTTGTTTAACCCCGAAACCCGGCTTAATAGTGCAGCAGAGGCCATGTTCAAATCGACCCCAACGCTGTTTACACAATCTTCGACGACTGAACCTAATGCTGAGGCAAGGTTACTTTGGCTGACATCATGTTGATATTGTCCAACCCCGATGGCCTTGGCTTCAATCTTGACCAGTTCGGCCAGTGGGTCTTGCAAACGTCTGGCAATTGAGACTGCACCGCGGATAGACACATCCAAATCTGGAAATTCATTGGCGGCCAGTTCAGAAGCTGAGTAAATTGATGCACCTGCTTCGCTGACCATGATTTTAGTTATTTTTAACTCTGGATTGGCCTTGATCAACTCACCGGCCAACTTGTCTGTCTCTCTGGACGCGGTGCCGTTACCGATGGCAATCAATTCAATCTTGTGTTGGCGACACAAGTTCGACAGGGTTCTGAGCGCTTTATCCCAATGATTCTGTGGTGCGTGGGGGAAAATGGTGGCGTTGTCGCAGAACTTGCCGGTTTTGTCGACGATGGCGATTTTGACACCGGTACGCAAACCAGGATCCAGGCCCATGGTATTTTTGGCACCTGCGGGCGCCGACATCAGCACGTCTTTAAGGTTCTTGGCAAAAACGTCAATGGCAACCTCTTCGGCTTTCTCTTTAAGCAGACCTAATTGTTCGTTTTCAAGGTGACCGCTGATTTTTTTCTTCCATGTCGCTTGGACTACCTGACTTAACCAGTGTTTGGAGTCTTGATGATTGACGGGTAACCCTAAGTGCTCTCGAATGAACAGCTCACAATGTGAAGCGAGCGCATTTTTGTCTTCTTGAGGTGAAGCGCCGAGTTTAAGTGATAATACACCGGCGTTGCGACCGCGAAACATGGCTAAAGCGCGATGAGAGGGGACGTTTTTGAGCTTTTCGTTGTGCTCCAAATAATCCCTGAATTTGTCGCCTTGTCCTTTATTTTTACCTTTTTCTTGTGCTTGCCCTCGGGCTTTGCGGCTTAACAAGTAGCTATTTTGCACGACATGTTGACGCAGTTTACCGAGTAAGCGCGCATCTTCTGCCAAGTGTTCAATGACAATAGACTGGGCGCCTTCGAGTACAGCCTCGCCTGTGTCGAAGCCTTTATCGGCATTGACATATTGTCCAGCCAGATGTTCTATTTCGGCTTGTGGGCGCGTTAATGGCGCACTTAACAATTTGTCAGCCAGTGGTTGCAAGCCGGCTTCTACGGCGATTTGGCCTTTGGTGCGGCGTTTGGGTTTAAACGGCAGATAGATGTCTTCGAGCAGGGTTTTGTTGTCGGTGGCGTTGATTTGTCGAGTTAACGCGTCGGTTAGTTTGCCTTGCTCTTTGATTGATTTAAGAATAACTTGGCGACGATCAGCTAGGTCGCGCATGTATCCTAATCGCTGCTCTAGCTTTCTAAGTTGGGTGTCGTCGAGTCCGCCGGTTGCTTCTTTACGATAACGTGCGATGAAGGGGACGCTTGAACCTTCGTCAAGCAGGCGAATGGCGGCGTTAATTTGTTCTTGTCCGGCGCTGATTTCCGCGGCAAGGTTTTGAACAATATTGGACATTTAAAGGATACCTTTCTAAAGGGTAGGCAAAAGTAACAATCCATATAAATGGCGGTTGCGCATCGTAATTTCAAGGCAATCAGCACAATTTATTATGGCGCGGCAAAAGGCTGGTACTGAATTTGGTTGATAAACCACAATTTAAGTCCACAAGGGGTTTTTACTGCGACTTCATCATCGACCTGTTTGCCAATCAAAGCCCGGGCCATGGGTGAATCTATGGTGATGTGATGGTTTTTTGTATCGATTTCATCCGTGCCAACAATGCGATATTGCACCACATCCCCCGCTTCATTTTCAAGCTCAACCCAGGCACCAAAAAAAATTTTCCCTATTTGTTCGGGACCATGGTCAACGATTTTTAAATCATCCAGCCGTTTGACCAAAAATCTCACCCGTCGGTCGATTGAACGAAGTTCCCGTTTTCCTTCTTTGTATTCAGCGTTGTCGCTACGGTCGCCCAGTGCTGCCGCTTCACTGACGGCTTGGGTGACTTGGGGTCTTTTAATTTTCCACAGGTATTTGAGTTCATCGTCGAGTTTTTGCCAGCCTGCGCGGGTCACTAAATTGGTTTTCATTGTTGTCGAATGGCTTGTAAACAGAGATAGACAAAAGGGTAAATGAATTATTGGCAATTCGCAATTGTTGGCGCAAGGATATTTTGTCACGGCAAAAACATATTGTAACAGCAAATATCCACGGGGCTATTGCTTTTGCGGCGCAATAGCTTATATTTGTTCGCATAAGATAGGGTCACTAGAGCTGTTTAAAAATGGGTAGAGAAACCACCAAGATACTTGTTGTTGATGATGATATGCGGTTGCGTAGTTTGCTGGAGCGTTATTTGGTCGAACAAGGCTATATTGTTCGCTCGGCAGCCAATTCCGAGCAAATGGACAGATTGCTTGAACGTGAAAATTTTCACATGATGGTACTCGATTTGATGTTGCCTGGTGAAGATGGTTTGACCATCTGTCGCCGTTTGCGTCAACAAGAAAACGAGATCCCGATTGTGATGCTCACCGCCAAAGGTGATGAGGTAGACCGTATCATTGGTCTTGAATTGGGCGCTGACGATTACTTGCCCAAGCCGTTCAATCCACGAGAGCTATTGGCTCGTATTAAGGCGGTATTACGGCGCAAATCAACGGAAGTGCCTGGTGCACCAACCGCTGAAGAGTCCATTGTGACGTTTTCTACCTACACTTTGAATTTAGCCACCCGCGAAATGAAAAATGGTGATGATCCAATGCCACTCACCAGTGGTGAATTTGCGGTATTAAAGGCATTGGTCACTCACGCCCGGGAGCCGTTGTCTCGTGATAAGTTGATGAATCTGGCCCGTGGTCGTGATTACAGTGCTTTGGAAAGAAGTATTGACGTGCAGGTGTCGAGATTGCGCCGGATGCTCGAAGAAGATCCGGCCAACCCTCGCTACATTCAAACCGTGTGGGGTTTGGGTTACGTTTTTGTGCCTGATGGTACTGCTACCTGATGGGATTATTGCCCCGCAGTACGTTTGGGCAAACGGTTTTACTGGTTGGTGTGCTGTTGTTCATCAACCAGGTCTTCTCTTACATGACCGTTACCGCCTATGTCGTTCGCCCCAATTACCAACAAACCATTCATTTGCTCGCCAAACAGGTTAAAGTTCTGTTTCTCAATGTCGATCTCGGTGATGAAGAACTGAATAATCAGTTAGGTCAGCGCTTTTTCGAAGCGACCGGTATTACTGTCTACGACAAAGCTGAAGCTGCAAGCCAAGGTGTTGAGCAGATGCCGTATTATTGGGTCTTTTCGGATGAAATGTCGGCGCAACTTGGCGGTAAAGCCGAGGTGCGTATTTCGCAGGGCAAAGAATATGTGTTTTGGATTAAACCGCCAGAGCATATGTTGCCTGAAGGCATGAGCGAGGTATGGGTCAAGGTTCCATTTGTTGATTTGGACGAAACCGATTTGTCGTTGTTGACGGTGTTCTTGATTGCCATTGGTGTGCTTAGCGTAATGGGTAGTTGGGTGTTTATCCGTCAAATTAATGAACCGCTCAGAGAATTGCAGATAGCGGCAGAGCAGGTTGGCAAAGGAGAGTTCCCTGAGCCTGTTAGGGAGTCGGGCACTACTGAGACTGCTCAGGTGATCCGCGCGTTTAATCAAATGTCTACGGGCATTCAAGAATTCGACAAAGACCGGGCCGTATTGATGGCTGGGGTTTCTCATGATTTGCGTACCCCGTTAACCAGAATTCGCCTGGCCACCGAAATGATGTCTTCAACCGAAGACTACCTTAAAGATGGCATCGTGGCTGACATTGACGATATGAATGCGATTATTGATCAGTTTATGGATTATATCCGTCATCACCGTCAGGAAGAGTTGGAATCAGACGACTTGAATACGGTGATCAGCGAAGTGGTTGCGGCCGAGAGCAATCAACCCAGGAATATTAGCTGCCAACTCGATGCCAAACTGCCTTTGGTACCGCTTAGAAGCGTGGCAATCAAACGGGTGATAAGCAACTTGATGGCCAATGCACTGCGTTATTCGCAAGGTGATATTGAGGTGCGTTCTGGTTTGGATAAAAAGCGAAAACAGATTTACTGCACTGTACTAGACAGCGGACCGGGTATTCCTGAAGAGGATGTTGAACGGTTATTCCAGCCCTTTACTCAGGGTGATATTGCCAGAGGCGGCGAGGGCAGTGGTCTGGGGCTTGCTATTATCAAACGTATTGTTGACTTGCATTATGGCGAAGTGACGCTGGTGAATCGTGCTGAAGGCGGCTTGGCTGCGACCATTTATTTGCCGCTTAAGTGAGTTTTTTCAGCAGCATCTCAAAACTTGAATTAACCGTATATGGAGGATGGGGCGAGCGTGCGAGCCGTAGTTAGCGCTTGCGCGTAACCCATAGGGCACAATTGCCAGTCAACACTAAAATTACGGTTTTTCACATTTAACCGTTAATCGAAAAAAATAATGTGGCACAAAATCATGCAGGCATTCCATAGGTGAACCAACTGTCGGCTGGCAATTGGGTTTGATGGGTTACGGCTCGTGCCTCACCTAACCGCATCCTCCGTTTGTACTTCGTAGCCTAGTTTGTGAATAGCCAATAAAAAAGGCTCCGTAAGGAGCCTTTTTTGCGTTGAGGAAATTATCAGTGCTGAGGACCAGCAGCAACAATCTCGTCAGAAACCTCGTACTTGACAAAGTTTTCAGTGAAATCTTTGGCCAGATTCAGGGCATATTCGTGATATTTGTCTTTGTCTACCCAGGTGTTGACTGGGTTTAACAACTCAGTATCTACGCCAGGCACTGCTACTGGGATGTCAAGGTTCAAGATATCAATGTGCTGTGTTTCAACGTCAGCCAATGCGCCTGATACGATAGCATCGATGATCGCACGGGTTGTCGGGATGTCAAAACGTTTGCCGGTGCCGTATGGGCCGCCTGTCCAGCCGGTGTTGACCAGATAAACTTTTGAGTCAAACTCACGTACGCGTTTCATCAAAAGCTCTGCATAAACGCCTGCTGGACGTGGGAAGAACGGTGCGCCAAAACAAGTCGAGAAAGTTGACTCGATATCAGAAGTTGAACCGATTTCTGTTGACCCCACTTTGGCTGTGTAGCCGCTTAAGAAGTGATAAGCCGCCGCTTCTTTAGAAAGAATAGATACCGGAGGCAGTACACCACTGACGTCACAAGTCAAAAATACTACGGCTTTGGGTTCACCGGCACGGTTTTCTATAATGCGCTTTTCGATGTGCTCTAGTGGGTAGGCAGCGCGAGAGTTTTTGGTCAGACTGGTGTCTGAGTAATCGGCTTGACGCTGATCGTCCATTACGACATTTTCGAGGATGGTACCAAAACGGATAGCGTTCCAGATCACTGGTTCGTTTTTCTGTGACAGGTCGATACACTTGGCGTAACAACCACCTTCGATGTTAAATACGCTGCCTGGTGCCCAACCGTGTTCGTCATCACCAATCAGTGAACGTTTTGGATCGGCTGACAAGGTGGTTTTGCCGGTGCCAGACAAACCAAAGAACAATGTGGTGTCACCATCGTCACCGACATTGGCTGAGCAATGCATAGGCAATACGTCTTTGGCTGGCAACAAGAAATTTTGCACTGAGAACATCGCTTTTTTCATCTCACCGGCGTAACGCATTCCCGCCAGTAAAACTTTGCGTTGGGCAAAGTTGATCATCACCACGCCATCACTGTTGGTGCCATCGCGTTCTGGCTTACAAACGAATGAAGGGACGTTCATGACCTGCCAAGTGGGTTTGTTTAAGGCATTCCAGTTTTGAGGCACGATAAACAAGTTGCGGGCAAATACATGATGCCAGGCTGTTTCGGTGGTG
>JABSOG010000285.1 GCA_013216025.1 Algicola sp.
GTATCGTCTATCATCATTCCCAGCTTGCTGGTGGGTTTAACTGTTGCCATCTTCCAAGCCGCCACCTCTATTAATGAACAAACTCTAAGCTTCTTGCCGCGATTGGTCGTCACCTTGTTATCGCTAATTTACGGCGCCCACTGGCTGACCGGCCAATTAATGGACTTTACTATCGACCTGGTTACCCGAATTCCCAGCACCTTGGGTTAGCGGAACACACCAGATGATTGAGTATCCGCTTGGCATCGTCATGCAATGGCTGTCTGATTTTATCCTGCCATTCATTCGCATTGCCGCCATGTTGGGTGTCATGGCGGGAATCGGTGCCAAAACGACGCCTATGCGAATCAAAACCGTGTTGGCTGTGACGCTGACCGTTATGGTTGCGCCTATGTTGCCACCGTCTCCTTTTACCGACTTATTTTCGTTTGGCATGATCATCATGGTGATGCAACAAATGCTGATTGGTGTCATCATCGGATTCATTTCAATGTTGATGCTCAACACCTTTGTTTTGGCGGGCCAAATAGTTGCGATGCAGACCGGGTTAGGGTTTGCCTCTATGGTTGACCCTGTTAATGGCTTAAGCGTGCCAGCGGTCGGTCAGTTCTATTTGATATTGGCGAC
The DNA here is from genome assembly GCA_013216025.1 of Algicola sp. Lineage (GTDB taxonomy): Bacteria > Pseudomonadota > Gammaproteobacteria > Enterobacterales > Alteromonadaceae > JABSOG01. Next base: position 628 of record JABSOG010000285.1, read on the forward strand.
ACTGTTGTTTTGGTCTCTGGATGGGCACATGGTGCTGATTCAAATGGTGATGTATTCGTTCACTGCAATACCCATTGGTAGCGGCTGGCTACCAGTGAGTGATTTTGAGAAGATATTCAACTGGGGCGGCTGGATATTTTCGACCGCACTCGTGTTGTCATTGCCACCGATAACCGCGATGCTGACCATCAACATGACTTTTGGCATACTGACCCGTGCGGCACCGCAGTTGAATGTATTTACCATCGGTTTTCCTATCACCATGATATCGGGTTTGTTGATCTTGTGGATCACCCTGGAAAACTTCGCCTTTCATTTTGACAACCAATGGCAACAGGCACTGATTTTGGCCTGTGACATTATCGGTTGCTGACCAAGGGGAGTTGAGATGGCTGATTCTGATATGGAAAAAACCGAGGAACCCACGGGGAAAAAAATCGAGGATGCTAGGAAGAAAGGTCAGATTGCTCGGTCCAAAGATCTCGGTACCGCATTTGTTTTAATCTTTAGTGCCATTGCCATTCTTATCCAAGGAAAAGAATTAGGCACGGGCTTGGCCAATATTATGACTCGCGCTTTGTCGCTTAATCGCGATGAAACGTACGACACCACCATGATGTTTTCGATTTGGGCCGAGGTTGGTGGCGAGTTGGTGGCACCGATGGCGACCATCTTTTTCATCATTTTAATGGCCGCCTTTATCGGCAACAGCTTACTGGGTGGATTTAATCTAAGTGCCGAGGCAATGATGCCTAAGGCCAGCAAAATGTCTCCGGCCAAAGGGATAAAGCGGATGTTCGGCCCCAAGGCTGCTGTCGAGTTGATTAAATCGTTGTTGAAATTCTTTGTGGTGTCTGGCGTTGCTTATTTTATTCTTATCTCTTTTTTCGAGGATATCCTTCATTTGGGTATAGAAACTATCCCGTATAATATCTATTCAGCGATAGAGCTGCTGGCTTGGGTATTTTTGGGTATTTCTTGTAGCTTGTTTGTTATTGCCGCCGTAGATGCGCCGTATCAGGTATACAGTCACAACAAACAGCTAAAAATGACCAAACAGGAAGTTAAAGACGAACACAAAGACCAAGAAGGTAGCCCAGAAATCAAGGCCAGAATACGGCGAGTCCAGCGTGAAATGTCCCAGCGCAGAATGATGGCAGACGTACCAACAGCCGATGTTATCGTCACCAATCCAACCCACTATTCGGTGGCGATTAAATATGATCAAGAAACCTTCGTCGCACCGATGATGGTGGCCAAAGGTGCCGACCAAATGGCCTTTCATATCAGAACCATTGGTAAAGAACATGATGTGCCAATCATTCAATCCCCGATGCTCGCCCGCGCGTTGTACTATGGTGGTGAGGTAGGCGAACAGATCCCCGACAAACTGTTTGTCGCAGTCGCGCAGGTTTTGGCGTTCATCTTTCAGATGAATGAGTTTAAAAAGCGCAAAGGGCAAAGGCCTAAGCCGCTGTCTAAGAATTTGCCTATTCCGCCCGATATGCGGCGGTGATATTTTGTTAAGCTGGGGGTTTTAAAGAAAAAAAGCGATCCACACGGAGGGACACGCAGAGGCACGGTGTCCACGGAGCAAGATAAAAAGAAGGAAAAATTAAAAGTAGGACATCCATTTATACTTAGACATTAACCTTTTTTTCTTTATTTTCTTTTGTGGCTCCGTGGTGAAGTTTTTGATTTCAATGGGCGCAGGCCAACCTAGCGGTAGCGAACCAAGCGAAGCGTACAAATAATGCCTTCCCCTGCGACCCTCATCGCGACAATGCGATTTCCAAACCACATTGGAACACTCCTTGCAAACACCAACGCAGTGTCAAAAATCCGTTGGGCAGTGTGGGGATATACCGTGGACGTACAAGCATTATTCAAATCATTCGACAAAAATACAGTCAAGCATCTCAAAGGGGTGGGCACACCTGTATTGGTCGTCGCAGCATTGGCCATGGTGATCTTGCCGATGCCTGCTTTTTTGCTGGATATCCTGTTTACCTTTAATATCGCGCTGGCGATGATTGTCATGCTGGTGGTTATCTATACCAAAAAACCGACCGAGTTTGGTTCTTTTCCTACGGTTCTGTTGATTGCCACGATCCTTCGTTTGGCGCTTAACGTTGCCAGTACAAGGGTGGTCTTGCTTGAAGGGCATAATGGCCCAGAGGCAGCCGGTGCTGTTATCGCTGCTTTTGGTTCAGTGGTTATCGGGGGCAACTACGCCGTCGGTTTGGTGGTCTTTTTGATATTGATCATTATCAATTTTGTGGTTATCACCAAAGGTGCGGGGCGTATATCTGAAGTTACGGCACGATTCACTTTGGATGCTATGCCGGGTAAACAGATGGCGATAGACGCCGATTTGAATGCCGGTTTTATCACCGCTGAACAGGCTCGTAAACGACGCGAAGAGATCACCCAAGAAGCAGATTTTTACGGTTCGATGGATGGTGCTAGCAAATTTGTTAAAGGTGATGCCGTTGCCGGTATTGTTATTTTGGTGATCAACATTATCGGCGGTCTGTTTATCGGCATGATCCAGCATGATTTGGCGTTTGCAGATGCGATTGAAATCTATATTCTGCTGACCATAGGTGATGGTCTGGTTGCTCAAATTCCCTCGCTGTTATTGTCCATCGGTACTGCTATCGCGGTAACCCGTCAAAATTCTGAGCACGACATGGGCGAGACGATGTCCAACCAGTTAATGAATTCACAGGCACTGTATATCTCCGGCGGCATTTTGATCGCTATGGGCTTGGTGCCCGGCATGCCGACTTTTTCATTCTTGTCTATTGGCTTCATAATTGTCGGCATGGCCTATTACCCCAGTTCAAAATTCGCCAAAAATACGCCTATGGAAGATATACAGGCTACAGCGGCAGCGGCTGCGGCTGACTCTACCGATGTCGCACCGTTAGAAAATAAAGAAATTAGCTGGGATGATATCCAACACGTTGATGTTATTGGCCTTGAAGTGGGTTACCGCTTAATTCCGCTGGTAGATAAGTCACAAGGTGGCGAACTGCTTAACCGCATCAAAGGGGTGCGTAAGAAGTTGTCACAGGAGCTTGGTTTCTTGATCCCACCTGTGCATATCCGCGATAATCTGGACCTTGAACCTAATACTTACCGTATTTCCTTGATGGGTGTTGGTGTTGGTGAAAGCGAGTTACGCCATGATGCAGAACTTGCAATCAACCCGGGTCAAGTTTTTGGCACTGTTGAAGGCGTGCCTACAAAAGACCCTGCCTTTGGCCTTGAAGCGGTATGGGTTAATGGTTCTCAACGAGAACACGCACAATCGTTGGGTTACACCGTGGTCGATGCGGCTACCGTTGTTGCAACACATCTTAGCCAACTGCTGATGAACAGTGCAGCGTTGCTGCTGGGGCATGAAGAAGTGCAGAATCTGCTCGATATGGTAGAGAAAACCCATCCGAAACTGGTTGAAGGACTGGTGCCTGATGTTCTGCCGCTGACTGTAGTGGTTAAAGTACTGCAAAATCTGTTGAACGAAAGTGTGCCAATTCGTGACATGAGAACCATACTGCAAACTTTGGTTGAATACGGTCCGAAGAGTCAGGATCCAGAGGTACTGACAGCCGCCGTGAGAATTTCTTTACGCCGTTTGATCATACAGGACGCGGTCGGCGGGGCAGATGAGATACCTGTCATAACATTGACGCCCGAGTTGGAACAGATGCTGCATAGTTCTATGCAAGTATCCGGAAATCAAGGCGCAGGCATTGAACCGGGGCTGGCAGAAAGGTTACAAAAATCATTGACTACTGCGAATCATGAGCAGGAAATGTCAGGAGAACCTTCAATACTGTTGACCTCAGGTATGCTGCGAACCGTGCTTTCCCGGTTTGTTAAAAACACCATTGCAGGATTAACTGTAGTGTCTTATCAAGAAATACCGGATGAGAAACAAATCAGGATAGTAAATTCCATCGGCCAGTAGCAGGCCCGCACTGAATAAGTCGGGTTTGCTCACAACATAGAATAAGGAGCTCAAAAGTGAAAATTAAACGCTTTTTTGCCAAAGACATGAGAACCGCCTTAAAAGAAGTCAAAGAAACACTTGGCGCTGACGCAGTCATCATGTCCAATAAAAAACTGGCTGACGGTATCGAACTGGTTGCGGCCATTGATGAAAATGATTACGCCAACAGAAAACCGGCAACACCTGAGCCTTCTATCCGGATCCCTGCGAACAAGCTAGTGCGTAAACCACCTGCACAGGCGGCAGAACAACCGCCAATGACCGAACCTTTTGGCCGCGGTGCAGCACGTCCAGCGCCCCAAAGAGCCCCTGCCAGAACTTCTGCAGCTCAGTCAGCTTACCAGCCCATGGACAATCCCCATGGTATCGAAGACGACTATTCAATGCAGCCTGAGTCAGAAGCACCAGCCGACAGCCTGGTTAATTTGTTAAAGCGTCAAAATACACAAACCAAGCAGCAGAACCTTAATCCTGCGTTTATGGAAAGTGATCCAGAGCCTAAGGCCCCACGTAAATCGATACAAGCAGCGCCACAAGGCACTGCTGACTTCACTGCTTATAAAGAACAAATGCAAATGATGCAAAATGAAATGCAGTCCATTCGCAAAATTCTAAGCCATCAGGTGTCAGGCCTGATGAGTCAAGAGATGGAACGTAATGAACCGACGCGCGCTTTTTTGGTCGCCCAATTGAAAAAAATGGGGTTATGTGATCAAGTCGCCGACCAACTGGCCTGTTTTATCCCCGATGGTTTGCAAGAGTTTGAAGCTTGGGAGAGTGTGGTTGAAATGCTTAAGGGTCAACTGAGCACCACCAACAACGAAATTTTGACACGTGGTGGTATCTTCTCGTTTATTGGCCCTACAGGCGTAGGTAAAACCACCACAGTTGCCAAACTGGCAGCCCGCTTTGCACAAAAACACGGTGCTGACCAAGTGGGTTTGGTGACCACTGATACATTCAGAATTGGTGCTCACGAACAACTGTCTACCTTTGGGAAAATAATCGGTTGTCCGGTCAAAGTCGCTAAAAACGCTGAAGATTTAGCCAATGTGCTTTTCCAATTACGCAACCGTAAGTTGATTTTGATTGATACCGCAGGTATGAGCCAAAGAGATATAAGACTTTGTGAGCAACTTACTACATTAATGAAAAATTCCCGTGTTAAAATAAAGAGTTATTTGGTATTGTCTGCTACAGTTCAATATAATGTATTGCAAGAGACGGTAACCCACTTTAAGCGGATCCCACTGGCTGGTTGTATTTTCACCAAAATCGACGAATGTCTGAGTCTTGGAGAAATTATTTCCATTGCGATCCAAAACGGTTTACCTATAGGGTATATAACAAATGGGCAACGTGTACCTGAAGACATTGATGTAGCAGACGGCCCTAGAATTATCGAACAGGCCGAACAACTGCTTAAGCAAAGCCAAGGTGGTGAAGAGCATCAATGGGATTTAGAGCACACCCAAGCGGTAGGAATGTATGATTGAAAGCCCTGTACTTGATCAAGCAAGTGGCCTTAGAAAGATGAAAACAAACAAATTAGTTAAAGTGATCGCCGTTACTGGTGGCAAAGGGGGAGTCGGTAAAACCAATGTATCGTTAAATGTTGCCATTTCTCTTGGCCATCAAGGTAAAAAAGTTCTGGTACTTGATGCCGACCTCGGCTTAGCCAATTGTGATGTGATGTTGGGCTTGAGAGTCGAAAAAAACCTTTCCCACGTACTCAGCGGCGAATGCGAACTCGATGATATTCTGGTCGATGGGCCTGGAGGCATTCGAATTGTGCCTGCCACTTCCGGTTCACAATCCATGGTTGATCTTACCCCTGCCGAACATGCCGGACTTATCCGAGCATTCAGCGAACTACGCAGTGAATACGATGTTTTGGTTATAGATACTGCAGCTGGTATTTCTGATATGGTGTTGAGTTTTTCCCGTGCCGCCCAAGATGTTTTGGTGGTGGTATGTGATGAGCCCACCTCTATTACTGATGCTTATGCTCTGATTAAATTGCTCAATCGCGAGCATCAGGTTTATAAATTCAAAATCGCAGCTAATATGGTACGAAGTTTACGGGAAGGCCATGATTTATTTGCTAAACTGAGCAAGGTAACCGACCGTTTTTTGGATGTGGCACTGGAATTATCGGCAATTATTCCGTTTGACGAGAATATTCGTAAATCGGTGCGTCGTCAAAAGGCCATTGTTGAAGCGTTTCCAAAGTCACCGGCAGCCATCGCTTATCGTACTTTGGCTGCGAGGATCGCCACTTGGCCGGTGCCTGTACAGGCATCGGGTAGTTTGATGTTTTTTGTTGAACAACTGTTTGGTGGTTCGACGGATAAACGTTTTTGAAACATAAGATGATATATAGAGTGAACAAAAGAGTGAAGATGTGAGTAAACTGTCAGCTTACGGCAAAACGGCCGATCAAACACAGCTACTTGTTGAGCGCCATGCCCCTTTGGTCAAAAGGATAGCGCTGCATATGCTGGCCAGATTACCTGCCAGTGTACAACTCGATGACCTGATACAGTCGGGCATGATTGGCCTGATTGAAGCCGGCAAGAAGTTTGACGGTGGTAAAGGGGCGAGTTTTGAAACCTATGCTGGTATCCGTATTCGCGGTGCCATGCTTGACGAGATCCGTCGAGGTGATTGGACGCCGAGATCGGTTCATCGCAACGGTCGATTGGTCGCAAACACCATTAACGAACTTGAATCAGAGTTCGGTCGTGATGTAAAAGACAGTGAAGTTGCTGAAAAACTTGAAATTACCATCGATGAATACCATCATATGATTAATGAAGTCAGTGCCGGTAAAATCATTGGCATTGAAGATTTGGGAGTGACTGAAGATGTCATTGTTGCCGACGGAACCGACGGTAAAGAAAATCAGCCCTTTGAAGGGATGGCATCGGCGGCATTTCAAAAAGCATTGGTTGGCACCATCGCGTCATTGCCAGAAAGAGAAGCTTTAGTGCTATCTTTATATTATGATGATGAGTTAAACTTGCGGGAGATTGGCGAGGTATTAAGCGTCAGTGAATCGCGGGTGAGCCAGATTCATAGTCAGGCCATGTTAAGGGTAAAATCCCGAATGCAGGCATGGGTATAGCAGGAACGTCAAATTTAGAATTTAACCTCGTTGGAGGATACTTTGGATACAAACATAAAAGTGCTGGTGGTTGATGATTTTTCTACCATGAGACGAATAATTAAAAATTTGCTTAGGGAACTCGGGTTTACCAACATATCCGAGGCAGATGACGGTTCTACTGCATTGCCTATGCTTCAGGGCGGTGATTATGATTTTGTGGTAACCGACTGGAATATGCCAGGAATGCAGGGAATCGACTTACTTCGCGCCATTCGTGCCGATGATAGCCTGAAACACATCCCGGTACTAATGGTGACGGCAGAGGCCAAGAAAGAACAAATAATTGCAGCAGCACAGGCAGGCGTTAATGGTTATATTGTTAAACCATTTACCGCTGGTACTTTGAAGACTAAATTAGACAAAGTTTTTGAACGATTGGGCTAAACCCATTCATAGGATAGTAAAATGTCAGTGAATGTAGTCCCATTGATGAGTCTTGAACAGGCCAAGCTGCTGGTGTTGCACCTCGAAAATGGAGAGCACGACGAAGCCAACAATATTGTTGCTGGCGCGCACAACAAAGAAACGGATGACATGTTTGCCGAAATCGGCAAAATGACCCGTCAGCTGCATGATTCATTAAGCAATTTTCAGCTGGATGCTAGAATTGCCAATATGGCCAATGAAGACATTCCTGATGCCCAGGAACGACTCAATTACGTTATCAAACTGACCGAGCAAGCTGCCAATACCACCATGGATGCGATCGAAAGCGGTATGCCTTTGGCGGATAAGCTGTGCCACGATTTAACGGCCATTAAACCGGTGTGGAATCGGTTGATGACGCGGGATTTAAAACTCGGAGATTTTAAATCGTTGTGTCATCAGGTCGATGATTTTATGCAATATGCTGAGCAGGATACCGCGCAACTGCATATTCTGCTCAATGAAGTATTAATGGCACAGGGATTTCAGGATTTGACCGGGCAGGTAATACGTCGGGTTATTCAACTTGTGCGTGAAGTAGAAGACAGTTTGATACATTTGTTGACCGTTTTTGGCGCGAGTGAATCAGATGAACAAGAACAAGAACAAGAAATTTTAGCACATCAAGCCGAGGGTCCAATCATCAATGCCGAGGAACGAGATGATGTAGTCTCGGGTCAGGATGATGTTGATGACTTATTATCAAGTTTAGGATTTTAAAAGGGGTATCATTGCATGGGCTTTGATATGGATGAAGATATATTACAGGACTTTCTGGTTGAAGCCGGTGAGATCCTTGAACTACTGTCTGAGCAACTGGTCCAGTTGGAGAATAATCCGGATGACTCCGATCTGCTCAATGCGATTTTCAGGGGATTTCATACCGTAAAAGGCGGCGCTGGATTCCTTTCTCTGGATGAACTGGTTGACGTTTGCCATCAGGCAGAAAACCTGTTTGATTTGTTGCGCAATGGTCAACGTAAAGTGAGTCCAGTGTTGATGGATACCATTTTACAAGCCTTGGAC
>JABSOG010000286.1 GCA_013216025.1 Algicola sp.
GCACTGTCAGACAAACAGCGTCATAATTTGTCGTTAATTGTCACCAGCGGCAATCGTTTGACTCATCTAGTCGACGATATACTCGACTTTTCAAAACTGAAACATCATGAACTGAACCTCAAGCTCACGCCTGTCGATGTTTATACCCTGACCGACTTGGTGATTTTGTTCTCTCGCAATACGGTCAGTAAATCCAAGGTATTACTGGTGAATAAGGTGGATAGGGATATTCCGTTGGTATTTGCCGATGAAAATCGGGTGCAGCAGATCCTCTATAATTTGATTGGCAACGCCATCAAGTTCACCAACGAAGGGCAGATTACGGTATCGTCGAGGGTGTGGCGAGATAATGTCACCATTTGCATTGCTGACACCGGTATTGGAATTGCTGATGATCAACAAAAGCGCATTTTTGAATCCTTTGAGCAGGCCGATGGTTCCGCAGCAAGGTCGTCGGGTGGCACCGGGTTGGGATTAGCCGTGACCAAGCAATTGGTAGAGCTGCATAATGGTACCATCAAGGTCGTGTCGTGTAAGGGAAAGGGTTCGGAGTTCAGCTTTACTTTGCCGGTTTGCGAACATCAACCGGCGTTAAAGGAAGTGAGTGAACAAACCCATACCGCCAAAGTGCTGGCCCAAAGTTTAACCAATCAGCCTGACGTTCAAACTGAAGCTGTGTTGTCGAGGGTCAATAAACCGTTGGTGAAAAACGCCAAAGTGCTCAGCAATCCCGGCAATAGCGCCGGTCGCATTTTGGTGGTTGATGATGAGCCAATCAATATTCAGGTCATGCAAAACCATTTGGGCTTGGATAATTATCAGGTGACTGCGGTGAGCAATGGCAAAGATGCGCTAGAGGCCATTGAAAACGACGAAAAGTTTGATGCGGTACTGCTAGATGCCATGATGCCCGGCATGACCGGTTATGAGGTGTGTCGCCATATTCGTCGTATTTACCCAGCCAATCAATTACCGGTATTGATGGTTACAGCCAAGGGCGGTGTCGAAGACATGAGCGCTAGTTTTGAGGCCGGGGCCAACGATTTTTTAACCAAACCGGTGTCTAAAACCGAATTACTCGAAAGGGTTAAAACCCACATCAATGTGGTGCGGCTTAACCATGATTTAAATCAAGCCAATTTTCAGTTGAAAAAACATGCCGATGCACTAGAGAAAAAAGTCCAGCAAAAGGCCGCCAAACTGGTCGCTCATGGCGAACAATTAAATAAAGCCAACATCGAGTTGGCGCATGCCACCTAAAAAGTCAGTAAAAGCACCACTGATATCGTGATGCTCGAAGAGTTGGGCCGTGGTCTGACCGCCACGCTGGAACTGAATCAGGTGATCAAAAATATCTATCGGAGTTTAAGTACAATTTTAGACGCCTACAGCTTTTTGCTGGGTATTTTAGACGTCGAAGAAAATGTGATACATGTGCCCTTGATAGTGGAAGACGCTCAAAAACTCTCGGCGATTGATTATGACTTGGATGAGCCGGGCAGCCCTGCTGCTTGGTGTGTTAAAAACCGCAAGGAGCTGTTGATTTTTGATCAAAACGATGTGAAAAAATACTTTAATCAGCCGCTGTCAAGCGCAAAAACAGGTAAATTGATGACAACCATCATTTATATCCCCTTGATTATTGGCGATAAAATAGTGGGTTGTCTCAGCGTTCAACACCCCGACCCCCATGCTTTTGACAGCAAGCAGATTGATATGTTACGCACTTTGGCCAGTTATTCTGCCATCGCCATCGCCAATGCATCGGGTTATGACAAGCTCGAAAAAACCCACGAAGCGTTAAAAGATGCGCAAAAACAGCTGGTGTTGCAAGAAAAAATGGCCTCGTTGGGTACCCTGACTGCGGGGGTTGCCCACGAAATCAATAACCCCACCAATTTTGTCCATGTGGGGGTCGAAAATTTGCAGGTTGATTTGGCTCGCTTTCAGGAGTTTATTCTTGAATTGGCTGGGGATGATGCCGATGAGGAAGTGCTTGAAGCCTTGAACGAACAATTCAAACCACTCAATGAACACATCGACACCATCATCAACGGCACGCAAAGGATCAAGATAATCGTTCAAGACCTGCGTTCGTTTACCCATTTACATAGCGCAGATAAAAAGCCGGCGGATATTGTTGAATGTATCGAGTCGACCATTAATCTGGTGAAAGCCAAATATTTTGAAGTCGCTGAATTTTTTACTGACTTCAACCCGCTGCCCAAATTGCAGTGTTACCCCGCCCAGCTTAATCAAGTTTTTTTGAACATTATTGTCAATGCCTGTGATGCGATTGAAGAAAAACAAGCCACTCAATCGATACGTCGGCTGGGCCATATTTCATTAAGCTGTGAATTTAAAGATGGTAATATTCAAGTGGTCATTACTGATGACGGTGCCGGTATGACTGAGCAAACCCGACTCAAATTGTTCGAACCTTTTTACACCACCAAAGAGGTAGGCAATGGCACTGGTCTGGGTATGGCCATTTCATTCGGCATTATCGAAGATCACGGGGGCACCATTATAGCCCAGTCAACAGAAGGGGTTGGCAGTGAAATCACGGTGAATTTACCTTTTCTGTGATACACTTTAAAACGCACTGATAAGAAATTGAAACGCTTAATAAAAAAAGGGAAAGTTCAACATGACAGCGAATACGGTGGAATTTGGCATTAAACAAAAATCGTTATTGGTGTTTACCGTTATCTTTCTTGCGCTGTTGATTTTTAGTGGTTTTTTGGGTATTACATCACTGAATACTGCCAAAAAAGCCTCGTTGCAGGCGACCAACGCCACCCTGCTTGAACACAGCAAAACCTTTTATCTGAATCATACCAATGTGCAAAAAGAAACCCTGTCATTACTACTCAAAACGCTCGAAGATGATGCCCGTAATCTCGCCGATTTCGTCGAACGTTTGCGCGTTGACAACAAACCTCTGACTAACCTCACAGACTATTTTGAGCTGCTTTTAAAGCGAAATATCCACACCAAGAGTAATTTTTTTGTCAACAAAGAAGGTGATGTAAAATACTACCAGAGCACCGACAGTAACGCTGTTTTAAGGCCTAACCACCCTGCCGATAATGACCTTTTTTACACACTGGCCACACCCGCCAATAACCCGCAGAGAAAACTGCAATGGACGCCTTTGTATCAAGACCCCGCAGGCCTTGGCAGGATGGTCAGCGCAATCGTGCCAGTTTATTTTGAAGATCAGTTTGTTGGGGTAGTTGGCACCAGCATCACGCTGCAAAATTTAGTTGAGCATTACGTTAAAGCCGATGGACAAAATGACAGCTACGCAATACTGCTTGACCAATCTTTTCGCCCCGTTGCTTTGGGCCAGCAGGCCATCAATGATATTTACCGTCAAAACCCGCTTGAAGTTGAGCAACTAATACAACAATCATTACTCGAATACGACTCTGATTTTAAAGGTCTTTTTAAACAGATCAGCAGTCAAAGCAGTGGTTACGAAAAAATCATACTGGCTGGACAGGTGCATTATTTCGCTTATTCGACTTTAGACAAACAAGGTTGGTTGTATGGCAACATTCTGAGTGAAAAAGCGTTGATCAGCATTGGTAAACCCCTTAACGAGCAATTTGATGACATCACTGAAGCGCTGATCCTCAAATTTGCGTTGCCGACACTGGCCTTTTTTGTGGCCATCTTTTTCTTAATCTCTTGGTTACTTAACCGATTTTTACGGCCCATTATTCAACTGTCTGACATCACCAAAACCATCGCTGTTGGTGCACATGATCAAGAGATTAATATAAAGGCAGTGGGTGAGATAGGCATGTTGGTCGATAATTTCAAATTGATGCAGCAATCCATCGTCAAGCAGCAGCGGGGGTTAGAGAACTTCAACAGCGAATTACAAGAAAAAGTGGCAGTGAGAACCGAGGCCATCGAAGCGTCAAACGAAGCATTGCAAACCATGGTGCACAACCTAAAATTCATGCGCGACCAAATGATAGAGTCAGAAAAGATGGCCTCTTTGGGCACCTTGACCGCCGGGGTCGCACACGAAATTAACAATCCCACCAACTTTGTGCATGTTAGCGTACAAAACCTAGAAGCCGACTTAAAAGCCTTTGAAAAATTTCTCTACAACCTGCTCGATGCCGGTGAAGACGGCGAAATACAGGAAAGCTTCAGGCGACAGTTCACCCCGTTGTTTGTGCACATATCGACCATCGAAGAGGGCACTGAGCGAATCAAAACCATCGTTCAAAATCTGCGGACTTTCAGTCATCCGCAGGCAGTGGATAAAAAAATCCTCAATGTGGCCGATGGTTTGTCATCGACAATCAAACTGGTGCAAACCAAACACACCGACCTTGCCGAATTTGTCACTGACTTTAAAGACAACCCGGCGTTGCTATGTTACCCGTCAGAGCTTAACCAGGTCTTTATGAACCTCATCATTAACGCCTGCGATGCCATTCGCGACAAACGTGAAAAACTCAAAACCAAAGCACTCGGTAAAATCACCATCGGTTGCCAGCAGTTAGAAGATGCGGTGGAGATCACCGTCCAAGATGATGGCTGCGGCATGAATGAAATAACCAAACACCGTTTATTCGAACCGTTTTTTACCACCAAAGACGTGGGCGAGGGCACCGGACTGGGTTTGTCTATTTCGTACGGCATTATTCAAAAGCACGAGGGCGAGATGAAGGTTGAGTCTGAGATTGGGGTGGGGACGCTGTTTCGGGTTATCTTGCCTATTTGTGGTGGTTCTAAAGAGGTTGACTGACAAAAATAAGGCTCCGCCTTTTGTGGCGCTACGCGCACGCTACGCTCGAAAAAGGCGGTCCACACGGAGGGGTAAAGAGAGGCACAGTGGCCACGGAGAAGGGCAAAAGATTAAAGGAAGAAAAGATTAAGGGAAAGTGAACCTTTCATCACTCCATCACAAATAAAAACCTGTAATAAAAAATGTTTCATGGTGCGCACGGCGGCACCCTACGTCACAATATTTCCTTAGATTATATTTTTTACCTTTTTACCTTTTTACCTTTTTACCTTTTTTCTGTCTTTTCTTCTTTTGCTTTTCCTCCGTGGACACCGTGACTCTTCTTACCCCTCCGTGATAAACCCTTTTTTCGAGCGTAGCGTGACTCCATGGATGGAGGAAGTAGAGCGACACAGGATGCCAAAGCCGAGGCGCGTAGCGCAAACACACCTTGCATTCATCCCCAAAACCCAGCTAGCCTGTAAGGCGTCAAACTCAAACCCAAAACAAGGCAAAACGCAGTGAAAGAAACCTACACCCTGCTGGACATGCAAAGCTGGCCCCGCAAGCAACATTTTGAATTCTACAAAACCTTTGCCCAGCCGTTCTTTCAAATTGGCTGTGACTTGAATGCTAAAATTCTCTTTCATTACTGTAAGGAGAAAAACCTCCCCTTCTTCGACGCCTACCTATTCTTAACCATGAAAACCATCAACCAGCTTGAGCCTTTTTGCTGTCGGGTTGTCGATGATCAAGTGAGGATTTACCAAAACGTGATGATAAGCGTGGCGGTGATGGCCCCAGACCAGACCTTCCGTTTTTGTGATATACCCTATGCCGACGACTTTGCCCAGTTCTGCGCTAACTTCAAAGCCGCAAAAGATAAGGCCATATCAGAGCCGTTTTTCAGTGAAACCTTTGCCGCCAACCAGGCCAACAAGGGCACGGTTTATATGTCGGTGATCCCGTGGGTGAGTTTTACCAGTTTCAATCATGCTTCACATTCAAACGACCCTACCGGCATTCCGCGTATTGTGTTTGGTAAAATGCGCAAAACAGATTATTCGATGCCTTTTGCTATTGATGCGCATCATGCGGTTGTGGATGGTTTACATGTCGGACAGTTTATTGAGGTGTTGCAGGGGTATTTTGATAAGCCGGAGTTGTAAACCCCAATGTAAAATGCTGTTAAATAACAATACAATTTTGTGAACTGTTTATTAAATATCACTCGTTGTCGCTAAAATCCCCGAGCCCCTATATTTAGTTGACCAAATGGTTAACTAAACATAAATCATTCAACATCTAAGTAACCTAAATTCCTGATAAGCTACGCCGGTTTGAGTTCGCTAAAAGCCGAAATGGGGTCTACTATTTCTGGCACAGCCACCCTTTTTTTATTATATTCGGAGAGCATTCATGCATAAACTGACTCGTGTAGCCTTATTTGTGACCGCAGCCTTGCTGGCCAGTCACCAGGCTTCAGCGCAAGTGACTTCATCTGGTATCCGCGGGCAACTGGTTGATACCCAGGGCAACCCGTTGGCGGGGGTCACCGTTGAGGTCATTCACGTACCCACCGGCAGCAAAAAGACCCTGATGACCAGTGTCAACGGTATATTCCACTCTAACGGTTTGGCCGTCGGTGGTCCTTACACCGTTAAACTCATGGACGGTTCTCAGCATAAGATTAACACCATCACCGAGTTATATTTGAAACTTGGCCGCACTGCCAGTGTCGCCCTGCAAGTCGCTAGTGCTGCTGCCAAGGTTGAGGTGATTTCAGTCACGGGATCTGCATCGATGGCGGCGGCGATGAAAAAAGGCCCAAGTCGCGAGTTTAACGAAGAAGACATTCGCAGTGCCCCGTCCATCAGCCGTGATTTGAAGTCTTTGCTTAAGCGCGAATCAAAAATTATGGTAGACCCTACCGCCGATGGTGGCCCTGCGCTTTCTATCGCGGGTGGCAACGTACGTGGCAACAGTTTGACAGTGGATGGCGTTAAGCAAAATGATGATTTTGGTCTGAATAAAAACGGTTATCCGGGTCGTCGCTCTCCTATCTCTTTGGATGCTATTGAAGCACTATCGGTGAATATCGCCCCATTTGATGTCACTTATGGTGATTTTCAAGGCGGTAACATCAATGTCACCACCAAGTCGGGCACCAATGAATTTCATGGTTCGGCATTTTATTATCGCTCCGACGATTCAATGATTGGCGATAAAAGCGAAGGCCAAGATTTGAATATCGGTGATTACACCGAAGATACTTATGGTTTTACCGTTGGCGGCCCTGTCGTTGAAGACCAGCTGTTTTTCTTCGCCTCTTACGAGAAGTTTGAATCGACTTCGCCGTATCAATTCAGCCTCGACAACGAAAATGGCACGGTTGAACCTAACGAAAAAATCGGTGTTACCCAAGCCGACTTTGACCGTATCTCTAGCATTGCCCAATCGGTTTGGAATTACGACATTGGTTCGTACAATACACCGAAAAACGAAGAAGCCGAAAACCTGCTGTTGAAACTCGATTGGTATGTAAACGACGATCACCGTGCGTCTTTGACTTATCAAGACAATAAAGGCAACACCATTCGTGATTTTTGGGGTGAGACGTTCCCTAACGCCAATTGGGCGACGGCCGAATCAAACCGTTATAACCAAGCCGAAACGCTTAAAGCCTATAGCTTACAGGTGTTCTCTGACTGGAATGCCGATTTTTCTACTGAGTTCAAGATGTCACTAAAAGAGGTGACAACCGCGCAAGATCCTTTACTTGGTGTCAACTTTGGCCAGATGTTGATTGGTACGCCCAACGGTGGCCAGTTGTATATTGGTCCTGATCAGTTTCGCCATGCAAACACTTTGGGCAATGACCGTTTTACAATGAAAATTGGCGGTGATTACTTTCTCAATGACGAACACAAGTTGACCTTTGGCTGGCAGCACGAAGAACTCGAAATCGTCAACCTGTTTGTGTTTGGTTCTTTGGGTATGAGTACCTTTGCGAGCATCGAGGATTTTGAAAACAATGCGACTTTTCATGTCTTTCAAAACGCGCTTGACGGCAATCCACTCAGCGCCCTCGACCAGTTCGAATACGAAGTTGATACTTTTTATCTGCAAGATGAGTGGAATGCTTCAGATGAGCTGATTGTGACCTTTGGCGCACGCTACAGCAAATATAGCAATGACATATTGCCAACGTTGAACACCGACTTTGTCGGCCGACATGGTTACTCTAATCAGGGTAACTTTGATGGCTTGGATTTGATTGAACCGCGTGTTGGTTTTACCTACACCTATGATAACGAAACCGTAGTTCGTGGCGGCGTTGGTTTGTTTGGTGGCGGTGGCCCCAATGTGTGGCTGTCTAATTCATACGGTAACGACGGCAGACGTAAAACCTTTGCCGGTTGTTTCGGTAGCTGTTTTGACGGTCGCAGCACTCCACAAGAGGTCACCGACTTTTTGGCCGCTGGTGGTTTCAGTGGTGGCAATAGTGACACCAACTCGGTTCATCCAGACTTTGAGATCCCCAGCATTTGGAAAATGAACATTGGTCTGGAACGTCGTCAAGACCTTGGTTTTATGGGTGAAGATTGGTTGCTCAGTGGCGACATCATCTATAACAAGGTGAAAAATGCTGCCAAGTATCGTGAATTAAACATGACCAAAATGGCAACGGCGCCCGATGGACGGCCAATTTATGACTCGCCGTCACCGTTTGATTTGTCGCTTGAAAATACCAGCAAAGGCGGTGGTGTGATTGCCAGTATCAGCGCTGCTAAAACCTTCTATACCGATCATGGTACCTACAGTTTTGACATTGGTTATACTTATCAAGACCTGACTGAAGTTAACCCGGGCAACGCTTTTGTTGCGTTCGAAGGTTACTCAATGCCGGCTAACCATGACTTTCAAAATGAAGAAGAATACAATTCTGAATATGAAATCGCCCATTCCATTACTTCTAACCTGACTTGGAGCGATGAAATTTTTGGTGACAATACCACCACTGTTTCAATCGGTTATTCCGGTCGTGAGGGTCGTCATTACAGCCATACCATGCGTACGGGTGTTGCTGACGGTTTTGGTGGTTTTGCTGATTTCGCCACTTGGGTAGGTTACAACTCGCAGTCGTTGTACGTACCAACGGGCGAAAATGATCCCTTGGTGAGCTTTGCCGCTGGATTCGATAAAACCGGTTTCTTCGATTACATCAATTCATCAGAATGTTTGTCGGGTGCCAAAGGCACGATTTCACGTCGTCATTCGTGTGAAAGCAGCTGGATACACCGTTTTGATGTGCGCATCATGCAAGAAGTGCAGATCACCGACGAGCAAGCCATTGAGTTGACGCTAGATATCGAAAACATCGGCAACATGCTTCACGACAGTTGGGGCAGGGCAGAAGGTTATGTTCAGCCGTTTAATGCACCTGTGGTGAATGGCGGTTTTGACGCAATCACCAACGGCGTCGACGCAGATGGGAATCCTATTGTTACAGGTTA
>JABSOG010000287.1 GCA_013216025.1 Algicola sp.
CAGGATTATTTACAGCGGGTACTTCGTTCGGGTGAGCATTTATCGCATTTGATCAACGAGATATTAGACTTGTCTAAAATCGAAGCCGATAAACTGGAGCTAGAACACAAACCGATTAATCTGTTTGAATTATTGAACGACATTGAACTGTTGAATGTCGCACTGGCACAAGAAAAGTCGCTGCATTTTAAGATCAGTTACGGCTATCCGCTGCCTCAGGTTTTTAATGGTGACTTGACGCGATTACGCCAGGTGTTGGTGAATTTGTGCGGTAATGCGGTCAAGTTTACCGCTGATGGCAGTGTTACCCTCACGGTTAGTTTTTTGAAGAATAACGGCGAGCTGCGTTTTTCGATTCAAGACAGTGGCATCGGTATGTCTGATCAGGAAATGGAGCGTTTATTTGAACCCTTTGTTCAGGCTGATGCTAGCATTGCACGTAAATTTGGCGGCAGTGGGCTGGGTTTGGTGATCTCGAAAAAGCTGACTCAATTGATGCTGGGCCGGTTGGAGGTTGAAAGTATCAAGGGGTTGGGTAGTCGCTTTGACGTGATCATTCCTGCTGGGATCGCCACGTTGAATATGGTCAACAGTATGCCCCTTACCAAGGTGGTAGAG
Source organism: Algicola sp. (assembly GCA_013216025.1). Taxonomy (GTDB): domain Bacteria; phylum Pseudomonadota; class Gammaproteobacteria; order Enterobacterales; family Alteromonadaceae; genus JABSOG01. The sequence continues at coordinate 619 of JABSOG010000287.1, forward strand.
CACAGTAAAAATGAGCAGGTCAGTTTGTTGGCCAACGCCCATGTGTTGGTTGCTGAGGATAATGTCGATAATCAGTACCTGATCGAATTATTGCTTGGTCGTTTTGGGGTGAGCTATCATATTGTCGATAACGGTGCTCAAGCGGTAGAGTCGGCAATTTGCGAAAATTATGATCTTATTTTGATGGACATTCAAATGCCTGAAATGGGCGGTTGTGAAGCGGTTGAGTTATTGCGTCAGTCGTGTATTGATTGCCCGATTATTGCGCTGACGGCCAACATTATGAAAGAAGAAATCGACTACTACCTCAAGTCAGGTTTTGATGGCACATTGGCCAAACCGATTGAACAGGACTGCTTTTTTGAAACCATCAATTATCATTTGCAGGCGGGCTGCGAGTTGGGCAATGCCATGGATCAACTGGTTGCTGATTTAGAAGAAGATAGTGAGATACAACTGCTTAAAGACAATTTTAAAGCCAGTATACCCACGCTCATCACCGATTTTAAACAATATGTCGGTTCAAATGATTGGCAAGGCATGCAAAATCATGCACACATGATCAGAGGCAGTGCGGGTAGCCTAGGTTATCCGCAATTCACCGAGTTGGTGGGGAAAATCGAAGGGTTCGCTAAAAGTGGTGATAACGCCAAGGCCAAAGACGCCGCAGAGCAGTTTATAGAGGCCTGTGAGGAATGCGTTGTTATAACGATTAACTGAAAACGACTGTCCCAGAGCGATTAATTTTGAAGGCTTGAGACACACTGGTGTGATTTTTGTATAACAAGTATATAACGCTAGGTTGTCGACAGAATAAAGAGTGATAGAACATGTTTAGAAGCACAAAACATTCAATAAAGCGGATTGTCATGGTGGCCGTTGCGGCAGTTCTTGCCGTGGGCAGTGTGACCGTTCAGGCACAGACTTTAAAAGCGATTCAAATTTATACCCAAGACGAATTGCTGACGCTGATCAAGCATAACAAGCACCTGCAACGGGTCAAAGCCGACGATTGCCAATTGCTTCAAGATATTGAGGCAAGGGCGACCATACTAAAAGTCCCGGCGTACCAGTTTTTATACGGTGACATGCTGGCGTACGCGGTGTGTGTCGACAAAAATGTTGAACGCGGTATGCACTTTATGCGTCTGTCTGCCGATCAGGGTTTGCCAGAGGGTTTAGAGCAATTGGGGCGTTATTACCACATCGGTCATTTTGTGCAAAAAGATTTGGCTCAGGCCATCACCTTTTTACGCGAAGCGGCATCAATGGGCAACATCCCGTCAAGAATCAGGTTGGTGGAGATTTTTTTAAAGGGCAACGGTAGCCCCCACGATTACGAAGACGCCTACCGCTGGTTGCATCATTCGATAATAGCGGACAAGAAAACCCACAAAAAAGCCGCCAAACTACTGGCCCAACTGGCCAAGTTAATGCCTGCCAAGGTGGTTAAACGCGCGAAGAGGCCGGTACGTAGTTAATTCAACACCCAACTCTCTCTACAATAGAATACTCACCCGATTCAGTAAGCGCATTGGACATGGTTTTGACCAGATTAATGGTCAAGTGATTAGATAGGCGTTCCGTTGCTGGGTTATATATACTTTTAGTGCGTGCTTTGTGTCCTTTGAGTCCTTTCGTATTTTATTGCCCTGCCAAGCTTAACCGCCTATCTTTGAATAAGGGGTTGTTAACGGGTGAAAGTATGCAAGATAAACTGAAAATCCTTGAAACACAGCAACAACATCTAAGCATTGTTAGCGAGTTTGCGGTAAAAATGTTGTCGCTCAATACTGTGGACCGGGTGATATGGCATTTGGCCCAAGAAGTCGTGGCCAAGCTGGGTTTTGAAGATGTAGTTATTTATCTGATGGACGAAGCGCGTCAGGTATTGTGTCAAAAAGCCGCGTTTGGTGATAAAAGCCCAGTGGGGGAGGACATTGTCGACCCTATCGAAATCGAACCAGGCGTAGGGGTGGTCGGCAATGCGGCAAAGTCGAAACAACCGTTGTTAATTATGGATACTCGTTTATACCCGGGTTATGTGGTCGATGACCAATCGAGGTTATCAGAATTGGCGGTGCCAATGATTGTCAATGACCGGGTGATTGGGGTGATTGATTCTGAGCACTCTCAGTTAGGTTTTTTTACTGAGCAACAACAGCAAACATTGGTCGTCATTGCTTCGATTACCGCCACCAAAATTGTCGAAACTCAGGCGGTGATCAAACTCCGACACAGTGTTGAACAACTCGAATATGCCAGCAAAATACAAGATACCCTATTTGAAATCGCCGAGCTTATTTTTCAAACTGAATGTATCGACGAATTTTATAAACTACTTCATGCCTGCATTGGCCGTTTAACTTTCACCGACAATTTTTACGTTGCGCTGGCCAGTGAAGATGGCAAGTTTCTCAGTTTTCCTTACTTCGTTGACGAAGTGGATGGTGTTGCCGACTACGAGTCGGTGCCAATCGACGAAGGTGTCCCGGGTATGACGGAATACGTGCTGTTGACCAATAAACCCCTGCTGGTTTACGAAAGCGACATCAAAAAGATGGGCGACAAAGGCATTGTCTCGGTGCGGGGTTCGTTGCCCAAGGCTTGGTTGGGGGTGCCTTTTTCAAGCGATGAACTCAAGGGGGTTGTGGTGGTTCAAAGTTACTATGACCGTTTTGTGTTTAAAGAAAAAGACAAACAATTGCTGGTTTTTGTCGCCAAACATATTCGCAATGCCATAGAGCGGATGAAAGCCAAGTCAGAACTCAAATTTTTGGCGCTGCACGACCCATTGACCAAACTGCCCAATCGATTGTTGTTTGCCGACAGAATAGAACATGCCATCGACAATGCGTGCAGTAACGGTCAATCGGGCATAGCGGTATTGTTTCTCGACCTCGACCGCTTCAAACAAGTAAACGATACCTATGGCCATCATGTTGGAGACAAACTGCTGATTGAGGTTTCACGGGCTATCAGCCGTTGTATTCGCTCAATCGATACCCTTAGTCGTTTTGGTGGTGACGAATTTGCGATTTTGCTGGAAAACATCAGCGCCGAGTTACAAATAGCTAAAATTGCTGAGCAAATCATCGCTGAGGTGCAAAAACCGATCCTCATCGAACAGTTTCAAATTATCACCTCGACCAGTATTGGCGTGACTGTTTTTCAAGGTGAAGGCATCACCTCAGACACCTTACTCAAGCAGGCAGACGAAGCCATGTATCAGGCCAAGCTACATGGTCGCAATCAGGTGTGGCATTACGACAGCAAAAGCGGCACTGGCTGTACCGGCACCTACAAGGTGGAACGGGATTTTGCCCAGGCCATTGAAGATCAAGATTTGTTTTTTGAGTATCAACCATTAATCGACCTCAAATCAGGCAGAATAGTCGGTGCCGAAGCGCTGGTCAGGTGGGATCACCACGAGCAGGGCATTATACCGCCCAATGCCTTTTTGCCTGAGCTAGAAAAGGCCGGGTACATTTACCAGCTCGATATGTATGCTTTGAGCAAGGCGCTGGCATTTCTGTCGAGCTGGCAAAATACCCTGCCGCCAAAATTCCGGCTTAATGTCAATATTTCGGGCGCTGGATTTACCTCGTCACCGTTATTGACTTTGTTGCAAAAGGCCCACATTATCACGCCACAAATGTTGCATCATTTGTGCATCGAGATTGTTGAGCAAAGTATTGTCAACAGTGTCACCCAATGTCAAAGGCGAATGAAAGAGCTGGCGGCCATGGGGGTATTTGTTGCGCTGGATGACTTTGGTACTGGGTATTCGTCATTGAGCTATTTGCAGCAATTTAGCTTTGATTACATCAAAATCGACCGCAGTTTTATTCAGAACCAAGATCAGGATAAAGACAACGGCATCATCCTCGAAACCATCATCAATCTGGCCAAATCACTGAATATTAGAACCACCGCCGAGGGCATCGAAACCGCCGAGCAGTATGGTCGGCTGAAGAATATGCAGTGCACTATAGGGCAGGGGTATTATATGTCTCGGCCAATTTCTGAGACTGATGTTTTGGCGCTGATTAAAAGTACGGACAGGCATTGGGCTGGGTAGGTATTATGCTAAGCGGTTATTATCTTCATCGAGTACGGCTCGCAATATAGCGACTTGTTCAACTGTCAGTCCGGTCATTTGGGTTATTTGCTCATCGGTCATCAACTTTGAATTGATAAGGTTAATGGCAATCTTATCTTTTTCTTCTAGCCTGCCCAAAATATAGGTGGATTGATAATTGCTGGCATCATGGCGCAGGTTTTTCTGATGTTGGTCATAGGCTACTTTATCAGATGGACTGAGTTTCATGATATCCAGTGCTTCCTTGGCTTCTAGCAATCCTTTGGCTTTGAAACTGTCTTTGATTACTTCATTTTTCAAAAAATAAATCCATTGGTCTAGCGGTGCGGTGGCAACATCATCAAAATTCTTAATGTTAATAATGTAATGCTCAGGGAAGATATCTGCGATTTTCTCTGTGCTGAACAACTTCTTTTGAGCTTCGTTTAGTTGCAATTCAGATTGGCTGTGCAGCCCGATAAAATTAGTGGTGCCGTGGTAGATGTAATCGTTGCCTTTACAAAAATCAAAATAAAGAATACTGACAGAAATAACCTTGGCGACATTTTCGTAGGTTAACCCCTGATCAAGGTGCTCGGCAATGCATTTGGAGGTTTCAAACAAAATGCGAAACAGATAATCCTGTTCGCGAGAGTATTGAATTTCAATCAAAATCAACTGGCCATCGGCATCACGAACCTTAATGTCTACCCTGTTCTGTTTATTGTTAGCGGTTTCTTTGTTGGATTCACTTTCTAGCACTTCAACTATGGTGATATCGGTAAACAAAAGTTCGCTTAAAAAGCCCGCCAAAATGCCAAAATTGGCTTTGCTGCGCAGCAATTTTTTGATAGCCCAGTCGAAGCTAATGAGTTGACGGCTCATGATTGCGTGTCCACTTGATAACGAAAATTGATAGCTCAGTTTAACAGAAATCATCGTTTTTGGTGTAGCAATAATACCTGACAAGGATGATTTTTGAGCACTACACTCGATTGATTTATTTATTGGTTGTTTAACATGGCGAAAAGCCTATTTGTATTTATGCTTTTAAAATCAGATTCGGTATTTTTGATAAATACAACAAACATAAATTAGGGAATGAAAAGATGGCATTGGCCGACCACAGGAGTTAATTACCGCACAAACTCTGGCAAAATATAGCGAGTCGTTGGCATTATGGGGCAACGATTTGGCTCACCTTCAGGTGAATGTGAGTCTGGCACTGAGGAAGAATTTAACTGGGCCATGCAAAGTTATCAAGAAAATGGATTTCCTGAAATTAAGTGGTTTTTCCGAAAAATAGAATCCTTGTCAATGCCCACTGATTTGTCACTGGCACACGAAGCCCTAAAACAGTGGGAGAAAGTTGGCGCTTTTCGGCAAAAAATGCAAAGTTTTGATAATCCTGTATTTTATGCAGAATACGCTGGTGAGAGTGGCTTTCTCGAACGACTGCAACAAGACCTAAATCAGTGGTTATGTGATGCTGACAGGCCTTGGATTAGTGCAAATGTAACAACTAAAATGCAAGTCACAGCGGGTTTGTCACCGCCCAGAGAATATTACGAAGTCATCGAACGTGATTTCCACCGTCTCGATATTGCGGGAATTGATAACGACAAAACATTTGAAATACCACTGAGCGAAATTTATGTCAGGCTACGAGTCATGTTTGATGAAGATGCACAGGATGACACACAAGTTGTGGAAAGTGGTGCTATTGATATTCAAACAGCGTTATTGAAATATCCAAAGTTGATGATTGCGGGCGATCCTGGCAGCGGCAAATCTACGTTTTTGAGATATATTGCGTTGATGTTATCCCGTTCTTACTTGCAAGACAATCCGAGTATAGCGTTGTCAAAGCTCTGTTTACCCGAACCCCTGCCTATTCCTATTTTCTTGTCTTGCTGGGATTTGGCTGATTTTTTGAAAGAGCAGAACGCATTTCAATTAAAGACGCTTATCTCCTTTATCACTCAACGATTGACTACTAATGATTTTTCGGTTTCGGTGAGCGATACCGAAACCTTATTAAAATCAGGTGGCTGCTGTTTACTGTTCGATGGTCTTGATGAAGTGCCGACTGATGCGGGACGAGCTGCTGTAAGTCGGTTACTGGAAGACTGTGTAGACAAATATGGTGATTCGTTACGTGGTGACGTCTCGCATACGGGCTTATACGGGTGACGCCATTCTAAAAGGAGAGTTTACTCGCTGCGATATTAATGACCGTGCGGCATTCATTAGTAACTGGGTTGCATTACTTTTTCGTGTCGACGTAGATGAAGTACAAACCAAAGGAAATGAATCAGCTCAAGAGTTTAATAGTCTGGTCAGTGGCATTGAAACTAGTGACCGTATTCGACCATTGGCTATTAACCCGTTACTTTTAACTGTTATCGCGATAGTTCATTGGAATCGAAAACGGCTGCCAGAGCAGCGAGTTGATTTATACGATGAATGTGTTGATGTGCTGTTGGGCCAACGAAAGGAAGCCGAACGAATTCAAATGAATCGAAGAGTAGCCTTGTTGGATGAGCAGTTGGAAGACCAATTGTTTGAGGAAAGAGCATGGATTAAAAAGTGTTTTGCCGAAATTGCTTTGCTTATTCTCAATCAAGGTGGTGGTACTGAAGAGGCAATGAAAGCAGACATCATCAATCTGTTGATCCCTAGGTTCATAGATAAAGGCGCTTCGGATGAAGAACAAGCGGCTTCACGCGCTGAAAGGTTTTTAGAGCGACAAGTGCTATGGAGCATATTTTAAACGACCGTAGTAGAGAACCCATAAAGGCCTATCTTTTGGCTTTGCTAGATAGAGATGAACCCAGAACTTTGAATGGTTATTGAGTAAATCTCACTTAAAAGTGACAGCTGCCGATGCTGTTTTGTCACTATCAAAAAGAATTCTTACTCAATTACCATCACAATTTGAACGTAAGTTAATGGAAAACTGTGTGATAGGTGAGACCGTTTGGAGTAAAAGAATTGAAGCTGCAAAAAGGTTGATAGATCGTTGGCCGGATACCGCCGCTCAGGAGTTATTATATACCCGAGCCGTAAAAGATGGCGACCCATGGTACAGATATAAACTTTTACCAGTAATTGCGCTGCGATGGCCAAGCGTAACTACACGAATACTGATTCAAGAATGCATAATAAAAAATATCTATTACAACGCCAGATCTGGTGCTATCGATGTATTGGTCGCTTATTGGCCTGATAATGAAACTAGAAATCTAGCTGAAGAGCGTGCAGTGGAAGACGAAGACCATTTTACGCGTGAAAGTATAATTGAAACGATTTGTGAAGGGTGGCCTGATAATAGGACTTATGCGTTACTTGAAAAGCGTGCAGTTATAGATGATAGCCGTGCTACACGCAAAATCGCAATCAGTGCATTGTGTGGTAATAGACCAGACATAAACACTCAAATTCTTGTTAAAAAAAGCGCGTTAGAAGATAGTGAGGCTGACGTCAGACAGTTCGCCCTTAATTTATTGGTTGAAAATTGGCCCAATAATGCAACTCGTAGGATTTTAAATAAAACAATCAGAGAAGAGGGTGATAAAAATAAAGTTTACAGCTTAATTAAACTAATGGTCAAAAACTGGCCTGATGAAGGAACTCGTAAGGTTTTGGATAAAGCTATTGCCGAAGAGTTGAGCGGTGAACAGAGTGTCAATTTTATTACATTTATGGCTGATAATTGGCCAGACGAAAGAACCAGAAGGCTAATTTTTGAATATTTGCAAAAGACTGGGGTGGCCAAAAACCTAAAGGTAGTGCTAAAACGTAAGTTAGCAGCAATGCACTCTAGGTTTGGCTTACTCGTATTCACAAAAGATACTGATGGTGTTGAACCTTTTTTAAATCCTGAAAAACGAGTAACAAAACCGCAAATCCAACGAGCAGCAGCAAAAGAAAAAATACCAAACGACAAAATAGATGAAACAGTAAAGTCTTTATCAGAGTATCTCTGCTGGGATATTACTACAGGCAAAAGCTTGTAATGCCGTTCATCATCAATTTTGCAGTTTGTCACCAACCGTTGGTATCAACACCGACAAAATACAACAATAACCTCAATTGGTTTTTGCACCACCAGATTTGACCCCTCAGAGGATTATTGATTATGAACTCACGCTTTCTATTAAATCTTATTACCGGCCTTGGCCTAAGTGTCGCAGCTTTTAATGCTTCGGCGATTTTAGACAATGGCGCCCACTTTACACCCGATGGCCAAAAGATTGTTTTTCACTCCTACCGAGACAATGCCGGTGAGCTTTGGATCATGAATAAAGACGGCAGTGATCCACAAAAAATTACCCAGGGTAGTAATCATGACCGTTGGCCGACGATTTCGGCCGACGGCAAAAAAATCGCCTTTTCGAGCAAGCGCAACGGTAATTGGGATGTTTACACCGTTAATATTGATGGCACTGACCTAAAACAGATTTCTAATGCACCGGGCAATGAACTGGGCGGCGCTTTTTCGCCTGACGGTAAGCAAATTGTTTATGCTCAAGCAGGCGAGGGTGACAACAT
>JABSOG010000288.1 GCA_013216025.1 Algicola sp.
CATGGTGATCACACTTGTCGCTTGGGTAATTTACCGCTATATGAATAAAATCAGCCGAGTCACCGAGTCAGTCGCCAACGGCAAGTTTGATCAAAAAATGCCAAACAGTCGTGTGCCAGCCCTGCAAAAATTGGCTGGCGACATCAACACCATGGCCGCAACCATTGAAGAAAAAACGGCTGATAACATCATTCTGACCGGCGCAATTCATCACGAATTGAGAATTCCCATCACCCGCATTCGCCTTGCACTCGATATGGCGGTGCACGGCAATACCGACGAAATGACCGCTGAGTTGCTAACCGGTATGGATGGCGACTTAGAAGAATTGTCCAGCCTGATGGAAGAATTGCTGACCATTTCTCGCCTGCGCCTAAAAGGCGTGGAGTTGGCAAAAGAGCCTCTGGCGATGCAGAGCATAATTGAAAAAGTAACCAAAGACATTAACAGTCCGCTTGTGACTATTGATAACACTGCCGATTTTACCCTGCAAGCCAATCAAACCCTGATGGAACGTGCGCTGTACAACATCATTAGCAACGCCACCAAATATGCCGACAATGCAGTGATGATTTCATCTTGTATTGAGTCTGGTCAGTTTGTTTTGAATGTAGGTGACGATGGCATGGGCATCCCAGAAGATGAAAGAGACTTGATTTTAAAGCCGTTTTACCGCACCGACAAAAGCCGAAACCGCAACACTGGCGGCTTTGGCCTTGGGCTGGCCATCGCCGATATGGTGATTAAAGATACTCAAGGGGTGATTGAGATTGGTGATAGCGAGCTGGGTGGGGCACTAATTACGTTGCGGTGGGTTGTGCCTTAATACTCTAGGATTGGATTGGAGGCTCCGATTGGGGCTGGAGGAACGGAGGCTAGCAAGGGGGACAGGCTAATACATGGATGTATGTAGTTAGAACAACGCAGGAGCGGTTGTCGAGCAGTTGACAAAAATACGGAACGCAAGCGTTCGCGATTTTTGCAATCTGATCTGTCCCCAGCTGGCGAATGCTCCGTCTACAAAAGCACACACAGCGCAAGGCATAGGCAGAATTAGTATATTATCATTGGTACAAAATGATAATTGGTGACTGAGCAATAGACTTGTTCGATCACAACATTCATAACGACTTGGCCAGGTCTTTAATTTAAAAATCAATGTGTGCTTGCTAGTGCTCCTGTTATTAAGGATATTTTTTGTGAAAATGCTTGGGCTTGTAGTCAGTACGACAACAGATGTTGGATATATTGTGGTGGACCGGCTCACTCTCCTGAGTGTCGTTAATCACGTAATAAATAGGATGGTAAGTAGGGCGTTTTCTAGACCCTAAACGTGGGTGCGCCTTTTGTCGTTTTAATACCCATTGTTAATGCGCTTCGCGGATAAATCTGCTGACGACAAATAAGCAAAGCGTTAACTCACCTTCATCAAGTTTTTGTCGAGTTGAATTCAATAAGCTTAGGTAATAACTTCAGGTAATAATAACCCAACCATTCTACGCAACGTTTTTGACAAAAGAATGACGATTTTTCCAACCTCTACTGTCCAGTTTTTATCTGCCTCTTGCTAGAACATAAATATGCATTTCAGCGTTATAACCCGTATTTTCAATGCACTATTAGTGAATAAACCCAAGTAAAAATTACTTTGGCGTGATTGGCCGTTAAGCATTAGATTATTGCGCTATTATGCATTAGAAAAACTTATATGAAATGAGGTTGCTTTGCGGTGGTATCGGGCATAAAATGCGCGTGAAATTTATTGCAGGACTGGGTCGAAGTCATCGACAGTCTTGCTGCACAAGCCCAAAGGGAAACCATAAAAATGAACCATCGTCATCGTAATCTTGCAAACAAAGTGTATTTGCCCAACAACGCGCGTTATAACCAGTATTTGTTGGCTGAATTTAAAATTACCGATCAACTATTGGCTCAGTTTGCCAGTAACTCAGGTAACAATCATGCTGATACAGCCAAACCGTATCAAGCTTTTTATCAGGCCCTGAGCGAGCGATTTTTTCAGGCGAGTGAATCGGCCGGGATTGAAAATGTACACTTTATTGCCAATGATAAGTTGCCACGGGTGCGTTTTAGCGAAGAGTTGCGTTGCTGGGAGTCTGCGCAGCAATTGATGGTGTTTTATAACCCGGCTTATCATGAGTCTTACAAAAGTCATTTTGATGGCAGCAAGTGGGCGAAAAAGGTTTCTTTGTTGTTTTTGGCCTCAGGTGACGATATTCGCACTAATGCGGCTGATTTTCATCAAAAGGTCAGCAAAATGCTGGTGCCGTTTTTGTCTGAGTTAGGCGTTACGGTTGGCGATGTGCGACTGCGTGATCACCAGCACCTGACCTATGGTTTGTTTGCCCGCAGCAAAGGGGTTGAAGGCACGCACGCGCACACCTTGCGTTTGATTAAAAACCGTTATCAGGCATCTGGTGTGAATTTGCCAGAGCAAAACGATACCATGAGTTATGTGGTGGCCAGTTTGCCGATCACCCGTCGTATGCTCAATTTGGCCAGCATCAACAAAAATATGGACCGCACCAGTGACAAGCCTTATTTGCCATTGTATGAGTTTTTGAACGAAGCGTTTGTTGCCGCAGCTGGTGCGCACAAATTGCAAAACGGCGCATTCATTGCCAATGGGGCAACGCCTATTATTCGCAACAGCGGCACCAAACCTGAAAAACTCGATAATGAGTTAATCAAACTGGGTTACGATCCACTCCAACCACGCAACAAATTGGTTGCCCATTGGAATGATGATGAGTTGGTAGATTATGCTCAGTTGGTTTTTTCTGCTACAGCGAAAAATGTTGAAGCCAACGGCCATGGCAAGTTTATGGAAAGTGTTGATAAATGTCTGCGCCAAATGGCCAAAACACTAAACCTCAACCCTGAGCGTGATGAGATCACCGTGCGTTTTCATCAGCATCTGGCCTATCATGTGGGCGATCAGTCGGTCTGCCAAGAATAAAAACGGTTACCCACCTTCTCCATCACTTCTTTGTGGTTAATCACAAACGCTGACAAGTCATCTGAATGGACTTTTTTGAAGTACTCTTTGCTTTTGATCACTTCATTAACTTGTTCGGGTGATATGTCTAGTTCAAGGCAATTAAACAGGCGCGCCAGATAGGCGGGTTTGTCGTTCAAAAAGTCTTCGTAACACAAGGGGTAGGCGTTTAGGCCTGCATCAATCATTTCGGTCATTAATTGACGTCTTTCGTTGTGTACGTTTTCACATTGTTTGATGTGTTTTTCGAGGCGCTGACAGTCAACGTGGAATTTGCCGATGTCCTTTTCATTGAGCTTGCCATTGGCTAGCTGAAATTGTAAATGTCCAGGTTTGCCTGTGCCGTCACCGTGGTACTTTGATAAGCCCCAGCGCAACAGGTCTTGGCGTACGGCAAAAAATACCACGACGTTGTTTTTCTTTAGTACGTCGAACATCAGGGTTTTAAATGCACTGGCTCCGGTTTTTTGAAACAGTTTTTTGGTGAGTTTGTTGCAGGTCGGGGCGCCTTTTAGCTGTAACGGATTGTGCGGATTGACAAAGCGCATCTTAAAACCGACAACCCCCGCTTGACCCAGTTCGCCGTTTTTGTGGATGGGCATCAGCGAGTTAATGGCGGTTTGAGTGTAAAGGTCGTTGAGTTTTTTGTTATCGATAGGACCTTCGCTGTACACGGTATTAAGGCAGGCTTCGAGCGTTTTAAGCGGCATAGGGCCACAGCCGTTGACGTCAAAAGGTTCCCACGCAACGGTGTCGACTTGATGCAACATCGAGATTGGGTCAAAATTATCCAGCAGTCGCACCAAAGGTGTACTACCTTCTTTTTCGGTAAAAAAGATAATAAAATTTCGCATAGCTGTTGCCCTGTTATTCCGCCTGCCATCAACCGCGCAAAGGTAGTATAAATAAAGCCAAGAATCAATCTCTTTTGCCAGTAAAGGGCAACTGTAAGCCTCCTAACGACTTGTTTGCTCTCAAGCTGGATCTTGAGCAGGTTCTTCGGTATCAATGGCGTTTTGCTGTACTTCTCTTTGCGCTTCAAGTTCTGATAAAGCATGAAAACTCAGTGACAGTGCGGCGATGGAAATGACACCTGTTATCAGCCAAATGGCACCTTTGAGCAAATTGAACCATAAAGAGTCAACATAGGGTAGTTGGTCTGAAATTAGGTTCATAGTGAAAGGCAAGATACCCAGCAACACAATCAATCGCCAGCTATTGTTCCATGAATAATTCCATGCCCAGCCAAAACCAATGTTTGCTTTGCCTATTGCCGCAGCTGGTAGCACAACAGACACTCTTACGAAGACGATATACAGTGGCAACATGAGTAGTGCCATAATGATTGAACTGATAAACTGATATTCGGAAATTAAAGGCGTAACTAATGATGTGGCTGAGGTGAATATAAACACATAAAGCATGCCGAACCCGGCAAATAATACCGTCATTGCCAGCCACCAAAGGGCATAACGAAACTCATTGCCAGTCCACCTGAAGGGGCGAGTCTGCTCGGTTTCTGTGGGGCCAAGCAGAAAAATTCGATGGCAGCCTACTATCGCCATAATTAGGGTGATGAGAGATGCCAGACCTAGCACAATGGCAATGGGAGAAATTAGTATCGATTTACTGATAAACATGCTTGGACTGATATTGTAAACTGAAATTGCAAAAAGGCCACATAGAATGAACGGACTTGAGACCTTCAGTAAGGCCAGCCAGTGTTTGACTGGCAAGGTCAATGCCTGTACAAACAGGCTTATAACAGGGATTTCGTTTTTCATGTATTAAATTGATTTCCATATATATAGGGTAGGCAGTGGATACTATCTTAAATAAATAATGATTGAAACCGCTAAGGAAAACTGACCTGCACCTCGGACAGGCTCCTAGCCCAGTACCTTAGCTCTGTGGCTCACCAAAGCCGTTTTGCAAATACCATAATCCCAGTGCGCTCATGGCAAGAGTGTCTTTTTGTTCGCTGCTTAAATCTTGGTCGAGCCAGAATTGGCCATCTTCTGTTAATGACACCGCCGCTACGTTGACACCCTCATCGACAATATAAAACCCTGGTACATAACGGTAGTCTGGGCCAAACGGGTGGTTTGGTGATTGACGAAACGTTTCGATAGTCCACTTTTTCTCATCTTGCGATTCGATATAGGCCTGTGCGCCATATCGGCTGTTGGTTTCGAGTTTCAATTTCCAGTGTTGGCCGCTGGCCTTGAAATCACATCTATACCCAAGTGACCTCAAAATGCGGATTCAGTGGGAATTAAAAACGTTTTAGGCAAGGCAAATGACTGCTGGTTTAGTCATCTAAATCAAAGTTATTTAACGCCGCCTAAAACGTCTTTAAACCCACCCGAAGGGAGTCTCTGAGCGATTCCACTTCATCGTTCCATTGGTTTGAAAGGAAATGACCATTCCTGCACCAAAGCGCCTTGAATTGAAACCGCTCAGAGGCTCTGAATTCCGTATTTTGAGGTCACTTGGGTATATGGCAATGTTATCGATAGAGTGACTGGCGATGGACGAGCCGCCTGATGACTTGATTTTTGTACTTGACCCTTTAAACTGCTTTTCGCAGCGACCTGCCCATGTGTTGCCTTGTGAGTCGGTAAAATTAAAGTTGAGGCGTTGTTTGCTGGTGTATTCACTTTGGCCAAAATCAAATAGAGAACTGATACTACTGCTACTAGAGCTGGTGCGCAGTGAGCCTTGATCGGCTTTACTGACTTGATACGGTCCCATGTTGACGTTCAATTGGTCTTCGGCCCAGAAGGCATCCTTTTTGGTGATGGGATAGTTGTCGGCGTGTTGAGCCAATATAGGGTCAACGCCCACTTCCTGCCCAGAATAGTCAACGCTGGTGCAACCGCTAGTCACCAATAAACACAGTACTGCCAAACTCAATGATTTCATTATCTTGTCCTTTTGATTTGCCTTCGTGGCAGGTCTTTTGTGATGTTGGCTGCAGTTTAAGTGAGGATAACTTAACTCGAACTGAACGTTAACACACCTTTCGCGCAAGCGTCTCAGGGGTGTGTACTACTCGTTACTTGTTGATTCACAAGTCTTCGCGCTTTGCCCGATAGCGCCCGTTCTGGCTTTGCCAGATAAAAACTACGTTTTTGGACGGGCACTAACTCGAACTGAACACCTTTCATCTGTTAAACTTTTGTCTATAAACCCGACCTATAAGACCCGTTCAAATGAATGAAGCATTAAAACCGTTGGCGCAGACACTGGGCACCAGTTTGGTCACCGATCCGGATATTCTGCGCGCTTACGCGCATGACGAAGCTGTTCTGGCACCTTTCGAGCAGCCCATTGCACTGGTAAGGCCGAAAAATGCCGATGAGGCGTTAACGACTGTTAAGTTCTGTGTGGCCAATAATATTCCGCTGGTGGCTCGCGGGGCAGGCACCGGGCTGTCGGGTGGGGCCAATGCGACTAAAGGGTGCATTGTGGTGTGTTTTGAGGCGATGAATAAAATCATTAAAATTGACCCAGACGAGCGCATTGCCATTGTGCAGCCGGGGGTGGTTAACGACGACTTACGCGATGCCTGCGCTGAGCATGGTTTGTGGTATCCGCCAGATCCCGCCAGCGCCCCTTGGTCGACCATTGGTGGCAATGTTGGCACCAATGCCGGTGGTTTGTGTTGCGTAAAATATGGTGTTACCCGAGACTATGTGCTTGGGATTGAAGCCATTGTCGGCAAGGGTGAAAAGGTTAAATTGGGTCGCCGGACAGCCAAAGGCGTTGCTGGCTACGATTTGACCGCGCTGTTTGTCGGCTCTGAAGGCACCTTGGGTTTGGTGACTGAGATCACTTTGCGGTTGCGTCCGATTCAAAGTGCTGAAAAAACGGTGGTAGGTTACTTTGATGACCTGCCCAGTGCGGGCCGTGCTGCGGCTGCGGTGACAGCATCGGGTGTATCCCCAAGCGCGCTGGAGTTGCTTGACCGTTACTGCCTCAAAGCCGTGGATAAATGGAAAAATATGGGATTGGCCGATGAAGGCAATGTGTTGCTGTTGGCCCGTACAGATGCGCCGGGTGAGCAAGGTGATATCGAGGCGGATATCTTGTTGGATTGCTTCGAAAAATCAGGCTCGGTATGGTGTGCTCGCTCAAGCAACGAAACAGAAGCCGAAGCGCTGTTTGCCGCCCGTAGATTGGTTTTTCCGGCGCTGAAATTATTGGGTTCGGTCTTGACCGAGGACATTTGCGTGCCGCGCACCAAAGTGGCCGAGATGTGCGCCCGTATTAATGAGGTTGCAGCAGCATACGATATTTACATCGCCTGTATTGCTCATGTTGGAGATGGCAATTTGCACCCGCTGATTGTTATTCCCCATGACGAAGAAGAGGCGATGGACCGCAGCCGCGAAGCCCTTGAACAAATTGTCGACCACGCCATAGAGCTGGGCGGCACAGTAACCGGTGAGCATGGTGTGGGCTTGTTGAAAATGCGAGGTTTGGCAAAAGAGGTGGGACCGGTGGTACTGGATATGCATCGGTCGATTAAAAATGCGCTAGACCCGGCCAATATTTTTAATCCGGGTAAGGTTTTTTGATAGACCCTTCGTTTGTGATAGGGGCTGGTGGATGTAATAACCTGTAATGGATTTATCCTTAACTTGGTCTAAGCTGTGCCTCTAGTAGACAAAAATAGCAGACAAAGCCGTAGTCCATACCAACCACGAAATGGAAAAAATAATGACTAAAGCGTCCACCAGTGCCACGACAGGCAACAGTTCATATCAATACATGCATTCATACACCTATGCCGACGGAAAGACCATCGGGCCCATCGCGATACTCAAGGTTGATGATGATAACCCTTTTCCCTCAAGCCAAAACTTAAACGCCGTTCAAATTGTTGAACTCGGTGAGGTGGTGATTTTATTGCTGGCCAATATCGCCATTAATCTCACCAACTTGCTTAATGTCGGTGCGGTTGGACCTACTGCTGATCCGGCGAGTGGCGAAATATCAGACGAAAGTCAAAGCAGCGATAAAGCGACCATTATCGATGCGCTCGAATCCATCGAACAAAAGACCGCTGATTTACGCAAGTTGGTGGACCTTGGCAAAGCGGTGGTCGACAAAGTTGAAGCAGACGCTGAGTCAGATGTGGGTAGTTTCATCAAAGATAAAATCGAAGATATCGGCGGGGAAATTGGTGGTAAAATAGAAAAGTTCGGCGAAAAGCTGGTGGGTAAATTCAGCAGTAAACTGGGTTCGTCCGATGATTCTAGCGCTACATCCAGCGATACTAGCACCGAATCCTCAGACGATAGTGACGAAGACAGTACAGGCTTAAGTTGTGTACTGACTTTTTTATTAGAAGATATTGTCAAATTCCTAGTTGGAGAGGCCATCAAAGGGATCCTCACTGATGCGGGTTTATATGGTGAAGCCACATCAATACGCCAGTACGCCGACCAGTTTCAAACGATAGTTGTACCAAATGTTGTTTCTACCGCCAATAGCGACGATGCATTTGCGGCTCAAACAGTTTCGGGTCCCAATCCATTGGTGATAGAGCGTGTCATTGATGCGCTACCTGTCAACTTTCCAGTTGAAGACGCAGCCTACAAAAAAGTGATGGGCGCAGATGATTCGATTGAACAGGCCATTGCAGACAACCGCTTGTATTTGACCGATTACAAAGCGTTGTCGGTGATGAAACCGGGCACTTTTCCACAACAAAAATACATATCGGCGCCGCTAGCCTTGTTCGCGGTGGCTAAAGGTGATTCATCGGGCAGCTTAAAGTCAGTGGCACTGCAAGTCGGCCAGCAACCAGCGACCAATAATCCGGTGTTATACCCCTTTCATGAGGAGTCTTGGGATCTTGGCAAAGTGCACGTTGCATCGGCCGATGGTAACTTTCACGAACTCATTAGTCACCTGGGCCTCACCCATTTATTGATTGAACCTTTTGCCGTTAGTACGCACGCCAAGTTGGCCGTAACCCATCCGGTATTCAAACTGCTGCTGCCCCATATTCAAGGCACTTTGTTTATCAACAATGCGGCAATCACTTCTTTGGTGGCACCTGAGGGCATACTTGACCGCCTGCTCGGTGGTACCATCGAATCTGATTGGCAAGTGACCGTTCAGGCAGTTGGCACCGTTAATTTCAATAAACGAATGCTGCCAAACCAACTGGCCAGTCGCCATGTGGCCGACACTAGTTTGCCGCTGAGCT
>JABSOG010000029.1 GCA_013216025.1 Algicola sp.
GAGTGAAGTGCCAATCTTCAATCCGGTAATGGCTTCAAATGAAAATGATGAGATTATATCGGGCAAATTCGCTGCTTTAATCAAATCGTCATCGGCGATAATATACAGGCCTAAGCCTTGGTCAACCGCCTGATTCAACCATTGCTGATGCACTGCCGACAAGTTGACCAGCGCGCGACCGTCCATAATTAACAAGTCAAAGTCATTGAGCAACTGGGGTGTGAATTTTCGTGGTGTATGCTCGTCCATATTGACCGAACTGGTAATGAACTTGTCTTTGCTGATGGTGGTTAATACCAGCAAAGATGCTTCTAGCGACGATGCCCAATTCTTTAAATGCTTGCTTTCAAACGAAGGTGACGACTGCACCACCAACAGTTTGGCCGCAGGTGCTTTGCTGACCACCACAGGAATAACCTCATCGTTCAACAGTTCGTTTTTTTCAGATACCACGTTCAGGCGATAGTGATAACTCCCCATAGCTTTAGGTGTGTCTGTCAACTGGAATGTTTGGTGATTTTCAACCCGAATTTGCGAGACTACAGTCCCGGCAGGATCTAACAGTTTTATTGTTACTATGGCGTTAGAATCAATGTTTTGATAACGACCGGCAAGAGTAAAGCGATTGCCCAAAAGCAGCTGCCTGTTCCAGCTAAGTTCAACGGGACCGGCCGCCAAATCGGGTAATAGATGCACTCTTTGGATGCCAACAAAAGGCTGCCATTGCGCAGCTGTCAAACCATATCCTTTAACGGCTAATGTCTGAAGGTTTGGATTGTTTAACAAAATTACTGCAGGATCGCCCCGTTGCTCTGTATCCAGCACCACCGTTTGATTAGATGAATGTTTAAGGGACAAATTACCCAACCATGAAGCCAGCACCAATGTCGCAGTCACATTCAAAGCACCAACGGCATAAAAGCGCAGCGGTTTATTGGCAAACAGTCGCTTTTTGACCCTGCTCAGCGTGAACACTAATGACACCAGCAACAAAACCAACGCGATTTGGGTGGTAAGCGCACTTACATCAAAGTCGATCATCGCTGCACCCTTTGTAAATAATCGCCAATTACCGCATCGGCGTTGAGGTAGTTTTGCTGTCCGGCAACCGGATGGCTGACTGGGCTAGATACTAGCTGCCACAGCTTTTGTTTTAGCTTAACCAAACACTGCTCGCAGTCGGTCAACACAATCGAGTTGCCCAGCAATATCCGCTCGACTGTGGCGGCTTGTCTTATCAAACCTGGGCGGGTTTCGGCCAACTCAGTCAAGCGGGTTTTAAGCTTGTCTAATTGCAGTCTTTGTTCGGCACCAAACTTATCTTGCACTTGATTTAACGCGGTGAACGACTGTCGAAACAGCGCATCGTCGCTATCGCTATTTTGTTGCGTTTGAGTGTCATGGCTATAGCTGTGAATATCAGTTAATTCACCCGTGAGGCGTTTATCTTCGCTTACTGGCGGCGGTTCGAATCCCAATCGTTTCACGTAGATTCGTTCGGCCTGCTTGGCCAGTTTAAGGTATTTGTAGGCTTGCTTTTCAAACGGCAGCGCCAGCTCAGGTTCTGACTGCAATAAATGTGCTTCGGCCTGCCACATAATGCTGACCGCTTTTTTCATCATCGCTTTGGGGTTTTGCGACGACACTTCGCCAACATGCACAGCTTCGTGGGCGTGGGCAAACTGGGCGATGACTGCGCTTGCGCTACCAAAACCTTCACCAATACCTTCAGTTGTAGCATGTGCTTGGGGGTCTTCATGTTCGTGTTCTTCTTCGTGATCGGCTTCAAGCACATCACCAGCGTCGAGTTGGCCGCTCGACTCGTCACCAAATTCATCTCCGAGATATTGCCCATAACGTTGCTTCAAATCACTTTGTGAATAACCTAACGATGTTGAGGTTTGCGAAAACTGTTCAGTCGTTAAGTCGTCTTTGTCAGCCAGCAACTGTTCAGTTTCGATGATGATTTGTCGTTGCGAGCGAAAATATTCGGCAACGTAATCTATCAATATACCCTCGGCCGCAATGCCCTGTTCTTCGTCATCTAACCAGCGCACAATCACGGTGCCCGAGCGACCTTGTTGTGCCTCACCCATTTTATTGTCATAGGCAACTACGGTGAAATACACCTCGTCGCCGGGTTCCATACCCAAGGCTTTTAGGTCCCACGTTTTAGTGTACAGTTCGCCCTGTTTGGTAGTCGAATGGCTGTCGAATTCGAACACTTCATCTCTGAATTTTACCGACTCGCCAGAGCCTTTGGCCACCGATGCCAGGATCTCAACTTTGGTCAATCCAAAATCATCGCTGACTAACGCCTTGGCGGTAAATTTGGCCTCGCTGGATTTTGGCAACTCCAGCAGTGAGCGGTTTGGTTCGACGACACGAACCTTGGGTTTTTTGTCTTTTATTACCGACACCGAATAAACGCCGGGTAAATCGGTGATGCGGTAGAGGCCGGTTTTAGTGATGGTTTTTGTGGTCACATAATCATTGCTTGATGGCTGCCTGAGCAGTTTCAGCGGACTTTCATCGCCAAACAGTAACGAATATTGCCCTGTAGACTGCGACATCGTCAGTTGCCACTGAACAGTTGAGCCTTCGATGATTTCGATGTCGCCTTTGGTGAGTTGGCTTTGAGGCAATGCAGTATAAGCCGGTGGAGTAACGGTAACAGATGTAGCCAACAAAACAGGGGGTTCGCAGGGATCTAGACAAGGAAAGCTAATCACAACCATCAGAGTAAATATGCCGATTACCATCAACAGTATTGAAGCTTTGTAACGCAACGCTGGCAGGCATTTATTCAGCCTGCCCTGTTCGCGTAGTTCAGCCAAAATCTGACCAACCTTTTTCCTTTGCAGTCGTTGTAATACACTGAGTTTACTCGGCGGTTCAAGCAACAACTGACCACTTTCTTCGAGTTCAGAAAAATGGCGGTTAAGGTGTTCAGTGATATTAACCAGACTTATTTTACGCCATTGCTGTTGGCCTTTGAAAGCGACAAAATACAACAACGCACTAAAAGTGAACATGCCGCTCAAAGCATGGTATTGCTCAGCAACTACCTGCAACGAACCTGCATACATCAACACTATCGCAATTAAAAGCAGCCCTGATTCGAGACAAACCCTGACGAGCGAACGCCTTAGCAACTTTCGCAATATTTGCTCGCTCATTGCTGTGCCTCATCGGCTCGTTCAGCCAAATACCTTTCGCCAATCCAACATAAAACCAGCAACAACAATAACCCCGAATGCAACGGCGTGTTGTTTTCTTCATCTACTGGCACCAAGCGCTGGCTCGTAACAATTTGTTCATCCGACAAGGTAGCGCCCACAAACCGAGTGGTGGCGGGTAACGACTGTGTCATTAAATCTAATAACCTATTGGCGAAGTCAGGTTTTTTATGCCCGCCGTTAGCAAGCATGGTTTTGATTTCTTCGGACAATGGTGCTTCATCAAACCGAAATATCCAATCTGCGGTTTGACTGTCTTTGGTGATTGTCTGGGTTATAACCAGCCCCGGTAATCGATGTGCCTTAATGGTTTCAAGCGCTGCTAAAAGATGCTGACTGTCCTGTCTGGCGTAGTCCTGCCTGGCGTAAACGACAATGGCCTTTTTAATCTCAGTAACCCGCTCTACTTTGCCCGCCAAGGTATGCCAGTTGATGGTGTGATCAAACTGGGCTTTTGTGGCGCTGTCGAAACCGGCCAAATGATTGGTGGTATAAACCTCAAAAGTAACATTGCCAGATTGTTGCTGGTCGAGTTGTGCCAGTTCACTCCAATGACTGAATTTGCCTTTTAACTCTATAACCTCGTCACCGCTTGCCAATACCTGTTGTTTTTGTGACTCGCTGGCCTGCTCAAGCCATTGAGGGCTAACCACCGTAAGCGTTTTGTTGCCGATGCTGATGTCGCCTTTAAAATAGGTTTGTGCCAACAACAAAGTGATGAGGGTGAAAATCAGCAACCTTAACAACAGTAATAACCAGCGGGAGATGCGCCTTTCGGTCACTGCATTTTTCTTCGACATTCGCACCAAGTTGATGTTGCCCACCCAAACCAAACGCCCTTTACCCGGATTAAACAGGTGAATAAGAATAGGAATGACAAGACTGATTAGCCCCACCAATGCGACAACAGAAATAACACCCAACATCTAACGCACCACCTTTTGGCGGGCTTTGAGATAGTTAAACAACACCTCGTCCATTGGCTGGTCGATATTGATGCTGCACAAATCTACGCGCAACGCTGCCAATTGGGTTTTGAGTGTCTGTTGATGTTCGTAAAGGGCATTAAAATAATCTTGTTTGATGCCGCCACTCGACACAAAAACCTCTTCATGGGTTTCTAAGTCTTTAAAGCGGATAGGGCCTTTGTAGGGGAATTTTAACTCGTCGACGGTTTGCAGTTGTAGCGCCGTCACGTCATTGTGGTTGTGACTGACTTGGGCCAAAAAATCATTGATTTCATTGTGTTGCTGATAAAAATCACTGAGCAAAAACACCAGTCCCGGACGTTGTAGCCGGGTGGTATATTGGTTCAATAAATTGGTGTTTGGAAAAACATTGCCCGCTTTGAGCTTAAACAGTTCAGCCATAATTCGGTGCCAGTGACGCTCGCCAGCCCCCGGCGGTAAAAAGCTCAATTGGTCGGTCGACAATCCCAGCAAACCCACACTGTCGCCCTGCTTTTGGCCGATATAAGCTAAAGTGGCAGCAAGGTGCCGGGCATAATCGAGCTTATTCCAGCCTTCTTTTTGTATCAGTTCAGACGATGCCTTCATAGACGCACTGGCATCGACCACCAGCCAAACCGTGATGTCGCTTTCGCGTTCGGCCTCGCGGATAAAATAGCGATCTGAGCGAGCAAACAATTTCCAGTCAATTCGCCCCGGTTCGTCGCCCGGCTCGTAGCTTCTGTACTGGCTGAATTCGATGCCCAAACCCCTTTGATTGCTCGATTGCTGGCCATGCAAAAAACCATCGGCAACGGTTTTGGCCACCAACGGCATGTCTTTCACCCGGGCGAGGGTTTTGGGGTCTATCAGGCGTTGCATCAGTAAACTAAACCTTTAATCTAAGCCAACGGACTTTTTGGCAGTGGCAGCGCTTTAAGCAAACCGGCCACCACTTCATCGGTGCTGATATTGTCTGCCTCGGCCTGAAAATTGAGCAATATGCGATGGCGTAAAACAGCGGTCGTTACTGTATTGATATCCTCTATGGTGATGGCATAACGGCCATCGAGCAACGCCTTGGCTTTGGCGCACAATACCAGCGCCTGCCCGGCTCGCGGGCCTGCCCCCCAACGCACGTAACGTTTCACTTGGTCAGTGACTTTGTCTTGATCGGGTCGTGTCGAGCGTACCAAATCAGTAATGTAGCTTAACAGCGGTGGCGATACTTCGACCGAGCGCACCAATTGTTGCAGCATCACAATATCTTCTGCGTTTAGAATGGTTTGCAGTTCAACCTCATTGCTGCCAGTGGTGCGGTTGAGTATTTCCATTTCGTCTTCGCGGCTGGGATAACCGACCCGAACAAACATCAAAAAGCGGTCGAGCTGGGCCTCGGGCAAACCGTAGGTGCCTGCCTGTTCTACCGGGTTTTGGGTGGCCAATACAAAAAATGGCTTGGGTAACTCGTAACTTTCTCCACCATAGCTCACTCGCTTTTCTTGCATGGCTTCGAGCAGTGCGGCTTGTGTTTTTGGTGGTGTTCGGTTGATTTCGTCGGCCAGCAGAATGTTGCAAAATACCGGGCCTTTTTGGAATTTAAAAAAGCGTTTGCCGCTGGCGTGATCTTCTTCAAGAATTTCAGTGCCAATAATATCGCTGGGCATCAAATCGGGGGTAAATTGCACCCGGCGAAAGTCCAGCTCAAGGGTTTGAGACAAGGTGCTGACCATCAGCGTTTTAGCCAAGCCAGGCACGCCTTCGAGCAGGCAATGGCCACCAGCGAGCATACTGATCAGCAGTTGTTCGATGACGTCACGCTGGCCTACGATGACCTTGCCTACTTCGTCTATGACTTGGGCGAGCTTGGTGAGCTTTTGCTGTATATCTTGTTCTGTCATTTCTTTTCCTACGGGTCTGGGGCGGCCTGCGGCCTTAAGGTCAAAAGCCTCAACACGGAGGCTCGGAGCCACGGAGGAAAGAAAGAGGTAAAGACTTAAAAATAAAAGACAAGAATGAATAGAAAACTAAATATCCTTTTTCTTAAACATCTTTTGATTTTGATTTTCTCTTTCTTTCTCCGTGTCTCCGTGCCTCCGTGTTGAGGGCTTTTAATCTTTTCAAGCCGTCATGGCGTAAACAACAATATTCACACCAAAGCGGGTGTTATCAACAGCCAACCAGCGTTTATTACGAAAATCATAATCCCACTCGCAGCCTAGGTCTTTATTCGAATAAAGCACCCCAATGCGGCCATTAACCTCAATAGCTTTAAGGTAATCGTGCACCAAGTCATCTCCCCAGCCATTGAGTTCTACCCCGGTATTTGGTGGGCCGTCGAAGGTAAAAAACGACGAGTAGATTTGATGGTCGTTGGGGATTTTTTTAAGTGCCTTTTCACCAAATATTTGCCTCATTTGGCGTTCAAAGCTGCGGGCAAACAAGCCGTCGATATCGTGATTACAATCGTCGACAAAAACAAAACCGCCATTACGAACATAAGCCTCAAAGTTTTGTCTTTCCTCAGCATTAAACTGCACCAAGCGGTGTCCGGCCAGATAACAAAAGGGCACCGACAACATGGCGGGGTCTGCCAACGGAATAATGCGTTCGGTCAAATCAACCCGAATGCTGGTGTATTCAATCAACGAGTTGAGCAAGTTGGCGGGCATTCGTTCGTCGACATCCCAATCGCCCGACTCATAACTCAGCCGGGTGAAAAAGAAGTCATGATCACCCGCCAAAGCCAAGCGAGGCAAGCAACTGCCTGCCACGCTTGCCATCATTAGCCTTTGAATAAACGCTCTTCTATTCACCTTAATCCTTTGCCTTTTACCTTCTATCGTCTATCTTTCCCGGCCACGCAGTGGCCATATATAAAGACGCGAAGCGGATTTATTTTTAAACGGCATCGGACGAACTGGTAAACGTAAAGTCGCGAATTTTCATCGGCGGGATCATGCAGCCGTTGGTTCTTTGCGGTTTACCCAGGGCTTCGATATTGTTGAGCATCACAATCGGACTTTCGTTAAAACGGAAGTTTTTGATTGGATATTTGATTTTGCCGTCTTCGATGTAAAACGTACCGTCACGGGTTAAGCCGGTATACAACAACGTCTGTGGATCCATCTGGCGGATATACCACAAACGGGTGACCAATATGCCGCGCCGGGTACTTTTGATCATGTCTTCGAGTGATTCTTTGCCACCTTCCATGATGATTTGCGTTCCCGCCAATGTACCAGGTACGTATTCGCTGCCGGTCTTTTTGGCCCAAAAAGCCGAGTTGTACATGTTCTGTATTTTGCCGCCTTTGATCCAATCGATTTTTTCGAGCCGGTGACCATTACGCGCAAACGGTGAGGTGGCCACTTCTGGGTGTTGTGGATCAGAATAGATATTGACCATCGGATCAAACATTTTTTCACCGAGTTTGTTAGTTTTTCCGTTTTTCTCACCGGCCTCAATCTTGCGGCTTAAAAAACTGCGTCCTTCATCGGCTCGGCGCTGACTCATGGAGCTAACCATATTGTTCAACAGATCAACGCTGGCATCGGGCTCTAAAATTACCGTGTATTTACCCGGTTCCAAGGCTTTGGCGTCGGCCGAGCGAATGGCTTTGTCGATGGCAATACTCGACACTTTGTTGGTGTCAAGTTTGTCGATATCAATGTAGTCTCTAGACACCCAGCCAGAGCCTTTGCCATCGCTGGTTTTAATGGTCACCGAGAAACTGACATCGGTTGAGGCATTGTAGGCAAACAGGCCGTTTTTGTTAATGATGGCGGTGAAGTTCACGTTATCCATCAAAAAGCCCGAAGAAACCAAGTCGTTTTTCTTCGATGGTGTGATACTTTGATCGGCCGCTTTTGCTCGATAAGCCGGTTCGGTCATTGCCGTGCTTTTGGCAAAGTTATTGGCTTTGAGATATTTTTGTGGTCCCCAGTGCGGCATGTGCTCTGGGTTTTCGGGGGCGAGTTTGGCCAGCTCTTCTGAGCGGCGCACCACTTTTTCAAGCGAGGCGTTGTCAAACTCATTGATGGTGGCAACACCGGTACGCTTGCCAAAAGACGAGCTGACCGCCAGCGTCACATCCGAGGTTTCGCCTGCGGTGGTGACGGTATTGCGGGCATAACGAATATTGCCGCTTTGAGCACCGTTTAACCTGCATTGACATTGATCTGCCTTAGAATAAGACAGCACTTTGGTTAATAGTTCTTTGGCGTTTTTTTCACTTAAAATGGCCATGATTTACCTCAATAATGACTGACTTAAACTTTACGCTTGGTGTTGATCACCTTAACGTCGTTGAAACGGGTTGTCGGACAACCGTGCGATACCGCGCTGACTTGCATTGGCTGGCCTTTACCGTCGAAGAACGAGCCGCCGACACGGTAATCAGATTTACCGGCCATATTCGTACAACGATTCCAAAATTCTTGGGTATTGGACTGGTAAGCCACATCTTCTATCTGTTCAACAATTTTGCCATTTTCGATGCGATAAAACAGCTGACCACCAAACTGAAAGTTATAACGTTGTTGGTCGATAGAGAACGAACCTCGCCCGGCAATATAAATGCCGTTTTCAACGTCTTTGATCACATCATCAGCCGAGATATCTTTTTTGTTGGGTCGCAGCGACACGTTTGACATCCGCTGAAACTGGACATCGCGCCAGCTTTGCGCGTAACAACAGCCATGAGACTCGGTTTGGTCAATCATGTGCACTTGGTCTCTAATAGCTTGGTAGTTCACCAAAATGCCGTCTTTAATAATATCCCATTCTTTGGTTTTAACCCCTTCATCATCATAACCAACATGCCCAAGTGTGCCCACCTGAGTTTTGTCGGCAAATAGGTTGACGATGTCTGAGCCATATTTGAAGGTTTTGCTGCGCCATTTGTCGAGCGTAGCAAAACTGGTGCCAGCAAAGTTGGCCTCGTAACCGAGTACCCGGTCGAGTTCGGTGGCATGGCCTACCGATTCGTGAATGGTCAACATCAAATGTGCAGGGTCGAGCACCAAGTCATATTTGCCCGGTTTGACCGATGGCGCTTTGAGTTTTTCTTTAAGCTGTTTGCCTGCGGCAATGGCGTCTTCCACTATGTCGTAGGAGTTTTTGTAACCGACATTGCCACCCGTTACGTGAATTTTGTCTTTTTCAAGACCGTCGAGATATTCAAAACCCATACCCACCGGACTACCCAGCCCTGAGCGACGTTTAAAGCCAGATTTACCGACGATTGTCGCGCTAAAAGGTGCCCAAATACGATGAACATCTTGGTCGATATAAGAGCCGTCGGTTGAGGCAAAATACTTTTGTTCGTTGACCAAAAACATGTTGGAGCTGATGTAAGTCGCGCCATTAGCCATGGCAGCAGCGTTGACCCCTAACAACAGGTCGACTTTGTCTTTGATGGGCACTTCCATCGAGTTTTTCTTGATAGGTGTTTGCCAGCTGACATCACCCACGCCCTTGACTGGCGCGAGCCTGACCGGCTCGGTTTGAAACTTAGAATTGGCTTTGGCCACCGCAACGGCCTGTTTGGCGGTTTTGGCAATGCTGTCTGGTGACATATCAGAAGTAGAAGCGAAACCCCAAGTACCGTTGGCAATAACCCGGATCCCGATACCGCTGGATTCAGTATTGACCAAATTACTCACCCGTTTTTCGCGAGTATTGATATATTGGTTGAGGTAACGACCAATGCGCACATCGGCATAACTTGCTCCGGCGCTCTTGGCGGCATTGAGCCCGATATTTGACAGTTTCTTTTTAAACGCCACATCCATGGGTTTATCGAGCAATTCTGCCGCGGTTACCACGTTGCCGGTTAATGGGATCATCAACGACCCCAACCCGGCACCGCTTAATTTCATGAAATTTCGCCTATCCATCTTGTTCACCTCAACATGCTTATAGCATTTTTATAACAACAAACAGCATTGGTCCTGTCTTTTTGTGTATTTGGTGCAGACCGGGCCGCTATTTTTTTTGAACATTTAATTTACAGCATTGCCAAATTATTCCTACAAGCATTGCGTTTTAAAGCGTAACAAGCTGTTGCAACAGCTTGTTTGAGCAAGGTCTTGAGCGTATGTTTACCCACTCTAAATGCCTAACTTATAACCATTTCGTATAACTTATAACAAAAGAAGCGCTGCTAGGCTTTGACAAAAATCATAGTAACGGTATCATTTGGAACGTTCCAATTGATCCATAAACACACACGAATCGACTGCCATCGAACAATAGGTGTTGATTCTGACAACAAAAACACTAAACCCAATTGGAACGTTCCGTTCAATGAAGTTCGAAAATCTAACAAAAAATACACAAGAAGGTAAAACCAATGAAGACACAATTCAGAACCAGCCAGTTAAGTCGCTTAATTGCCGCCTCTTTGCTTTGCACAGTGGCAGCGAGTCCGGTTTATGCAGCGCAAGACTTAACCGATGCTACCGCCGCCAATATTTCGGTGTCGGGAGAAAATACCCCAAACGAAGGCAAAGTTCAGGCTTTTGACAACAGCGTTGGCAGCAAATGGCTGACCTTTGCCGATACCGGCTGGATAAGTTACGACTTTGAAAAAACCGTCACCATCAGCGCTTATACCCTGACATCGGGCAATGATGCCGCTGGACGAGATCCTAAAAACTGGCAGTTGCAAGGTTCAAACAACGGTGTCGATTGGACCACCATCGACAACCGCAGCAACGAAAGCTTCAACGCTCGCAAACAAACCAAGTCGTACAACACCAGCAATAGTCAGGCTTTCAGTCACATTCGTTTTAATGTGACCGCCAACAACGGTGCCAGCATTTTGCAATTGGCAGAGCTTGAATTTATCGGTGAAGCTGGTGGCGATACCGGTGGTGGCGATGACAAATTACCACTGAGTGATTCGGGCTCGCTAAGCACTGGCAGCTGGAAACATTACGGCCCTTTCAGTTCAAACGGCACAATCACCGCCACGACAACAGGCAGCGGCGACGCTGACTTGTATATTCGTAACGGTGCCCAGCCCACGACCAACAATTACAATTGCCAAAGTATCAGCCCAACGGCTACAGAAAGCTGTACAGGCTCTGGTAATAACGTATTTGTATCTGTGTACGCCTACAGCAGCACCAACTATTCAATTAACATTAAAGATAACATTGTCACCGACCCAACTTGGACCAAACCCCAAGTCGATTTTGTTGATATGAACCCCGAAACCCAAGGTTCACAATTGTTGAAGCGGATATTCCCAGATGCGGCAGGTCACATGGCCCAGCGTTGTATTGATGTCGCCAAGATTCTCTATCGCGACTCATCAGAATCATCACGCTTTCATAAATTGCGCTTTGAACTGCGCGCCAAAGATGCCTGGGGCAACGATTTTGTCGCCTACAAAACAGGGCAAGACGGTTCAGGCGAAATGACCATAGCAGTGAGCACATCTCATCTTGAGAAACTGTATCGTGATGGTGGCAACTCCGATGCGGCCATCAGAGATGAAATCGACGGCATTTTATTCCACGAAGTGACCCACGGTTACAACAACTCGCCACTGACCACAGACGGTTACCCAGATGGCGGCCCATACTGGGCATACACCGAAGGTTTGGCCGATGGCGTGCGCATTAACGCAGGCTTTCACAAAACCCGCCAGCCGGATGTTAACGGTTCACGCAAATGGTTGGGCGGTTACACCACAACGGGCTTCTTCCTCCATTACGTGAATGAAAAAATCGACCCGGAATTTTTGCACAAGTTCAATGCAGCAGCCAAGGATTTGGGCAACTACAGTTGGTCGTTTGATGCAGCATTCAGAGCCACAACTGGCCGTGGTGTTGAAGATGTATGGCAGGAGTATAGAAACTTTATCAATGGTGGTGGGGTTTTGAATTATTGATAGCGTTATTTAAGGGTTAAACGGTGCGCGCGGCGCACCCTACGTGGAGACATTCATCAATGTAGGGTGTGCCATGCGCACCAAAACCGAGCAACAGCCGTAGGGAAACGCACGATAAAAGGAGAACAAATATGATAGAAACAATGAGATGCATGATAGAAACCACCGCCCTAACGGGTTTGTATTCAAGCCTGCTGTATGTGGGTGTTCAATTGGCCGTTATTTTGATGTGATGAGTCATTTCACGTGCACCTGTGAAATAACACCAACCGTAGGGTGCAGACCCCCGTGTCTGCCCTTGCTTGAGGTGGTCGCATAAGCCAACATGGGTGATTTATCCGAAATGTCAGACAACCAGTTTTTGTTTGTATTAACAAAGAGTTACTCGTTAAATCGACGAAAAACAAGCATGGATAAATCCACGAGCTACGGGCTGAAGTAGTACGCACATTTATGTGCGCTAGCGAAAAAGCAAAACCCTGTTCTTCTATATTCACTTAATCTGTGATCCTTTCTTTTGCCTTTGCCACGAAGTGGCCCTTATAAAGATGCGCAGCAGATTTATCTTTAATCATCAATAAACTCAACGGTAGACTGCCGCCGCCGGTCAACCGTCAACTTGGTCACATCTGGCCGTGAATAATGCCCTGCGGGATCGAAGTTCTGCCGCTCTTCGCGCACTTTTACGTGGTCGATAACCGCGTAGAATACCCCTTCTTTTTCGACTTGAGGTTCTATGATCCATTCGCCGTCTGGTCCGCACAAACCTGAGCCGCCATTGGCTAAAAAGTCTTGAGTGCAACCGGCCAATATAGCATCCAAATGAGGGGTGTCTTTTGGAAAGTCTTTCGGTTGCATCAAGCCGCCCACCGACATCACAAACGAGCGCCCTTCTTTGGCCATAAATCGAGTGATGTCTTTGGTGTTGTTGATGCCGCCCGGCCAAATCGCAACGTGTAAATCTTCTCCCAGACCATATAATGCCGCCCTGGGCAGTGGCATCCAATTTTCCCAGCAGTTTAGTCCGCCAACGGTGAATGCGCCGAGTTCGTGTACTCGCAAGCCGTTGCCGTCTCCCGGAGCCCAGGTCAGACGTTCTTCGTAAGTTGGCATTAATTTGCGATGGGTTGAGCCAATCACGCCTGCTTTATCGATATAAACCATGGTGCAATATAGGCTGTGACCGCCCCGGTTTTTAGCTTTTTCTATAATGCCCAGATACACAGCGGTTTTGGTGTCTTTTGCAGCTTGGCAAATGGTGTCGAGATGACCGGCTTCGACTTGCACGGCTTGGTCGATGTAATGGGCGTGCAGTGTTTTTTGATCGGGTGCGTTAAACCTAGCGCCATCAGTCAGCTCTGGCCAAAACGGATAACCGGGCAACAAGGCTTCGCCAAAGGCGATCAAATCAGGGTTTTCGTCGCTGGTTTGATGAATGGTTTCGATGATTTTGTCGGTGGTGGCTTGTCTGTTCAACCAAACAGGTGCTATTTGGGCCATCGCCACTTTTAATTGGTCTGCTTTCAATGCTCTAGCCTCTTTTGTTTTCAAACACTTGGGTATAGTGTTCTACCGTTGGGAAAGGATTATAAAAATGATGTAATAGATTGCGCCATTGTTGGTACTCGGGAGACTGCCTGAATCCTTGCGTATGATCCTCTAGCGTCTGCCAATTAACTAATAAAATATAGCGTTGTTCGTTCTCTAAACACTTTTGTAATTGGTGCGAAACGTATCCCTTCATACTTGAGATAATCGCTTGCGCTTGATTAAAGGCAGCTTCAAAATCTGCGATTTTCCCGGGTTTTACATCTAGAATGGCCACTTCCAATATCATTGATTTTACTCAAGTTTGTTTTTCTGAGGATAAAATTAACATGATATCACTGTGCTTGTATACGCAATCTAGTCTCCTGCTTAGACTGGTAATTACTCCCCGCTCATCTATGGTTAATGCATAACGGTCAATAAATGACCAGATTATAAAAATGAAATAGCGGAAAAATCATCATGAAAAGACAAACTGTTATTGCGTTACTGTTGTCGGCCACTTTGCCCGGCGTGGCACTGGCTGATGAAGAAACCGGGGATGACGATGTCGGCGATATGTCGCTTGATAACCTGTTTAAGCTTGAAGTCATTCAAGTCACCTCTCGTAAACGGGTAGAGAATATGCAAGACGTGCCAGCGTCTGTCACAGCAATTCAGGGTGATAAACTGGATGTGTATGGCTCGGGCGGCATGGATATCCGCTTTTTAAGTGGCAAAATCCCTAGCTTGTCCATCGAATCGTCTTTTGGTCGTACCTTTCCTCGCTTTTACGTCAGAGGTTTGGGCAACACCGACTTCGATCTGAACGGCTCACAACCGGTATCTTTGGTGTTTGACGAGGTTGTGCTCGAAAATCCGATTCTTAAGGGCTTTCCAGTGTTTGATGTGGCTCGAATAGAAGTTTTACGCGGCCCTCAAGGCACTTTATTTGGTCGTAATACTCCGGCAGGTCTGGTCAAATTTGACTCGGCTAAACCGTCACAAGAGTTTGAAGGTTACGCCAACCTATCTTATGGCACACAAAGCAGTATTGATTTTGACGCGGCGGTCAGTGGCAGTGTGAGTGACAATGTTTCTGCTCGCTTATCTGTCATGCGTCAAGAAAAAGACAACTGGATTGACAATTTGGCACCCGGTTTTGTGCAGGATAATGTGCTTGGCGGCCATGACGAAACCGCCGCCCGGTTGCAATTTCTCTTTGAGGGCAACGACATGACCGCGCTGCTCAATTATCATATGCGCTCAATGGATGCCTCCCCCATCCCCTTCAGAGCCAACATCATCAAACCGGGCACCAACGATTTTGCCGATGGTTATGACAGTAAAAAAATCTACCAAGATGCCGCAAGCCGGGCGATGCAAAGTGTTG
The DNA here is from genome assembly GCA_013216025.1 of Algicola sp. Taxonomy (GTDB): domain Bacteria; phylum Pseudomonadota; class Gammaproteobacteria; order Enterobacterales; family Alteromonadaceae; genus JABSOG01. The sequence continues at coordinate 15,010 of JABSOG010000029.1, forward strand.
ACAGCAAAGGGGCTAGCCTCAAGCTAGAATACGCTTACGACAAATATACCATTACAGCCATTACCGGCTTTGAGAGCGTCGAAATCCTCTCGGGTGCCGATATAGATGGTGGCCATGGTGCCGCATTTTTACCACCAGAAGTACCGATGGGACCCGGAGTGATTTTCTTTCCAGCTGAAAGTAGTGACGGCATACCGGATCATTCACAATGGTCTCAAGAGCTCAGACTGTCGACCAATGAATTAGGCAAATTAGACTACCAATTAGGCGTGTTTTATTTTGAGGAAGAACTGACCATCGACAGTTTCAGTTTTAATACCCTAGCAGGTGGTGCACTAGACGGCGTAGCCCAGCAACAACAGGAAACAGTCGCTTGGGCGGTGTTTGGCACAATCGATTACGATATGTCCGATCAATGGAAAGTCACCACTGGGTTACGTTATTCCAAAGACAAAAAAGACTTTTTTGCCCAGCGAACCCTCTCGCCTTTCGGTGCTCCCAATATTTCGGGTGAAGCCCATCCCAGTGATTCTCATGTCAGTTGGGATGTCAGTGCCACTTATGAGATTGACAAAGACACCAACTTTTATACCCGCATAGCCGATGGTTTTAGAGCACCGAGTGTACAGGGTCGAATTTTGTTTGGTGATGAGGTGACAGTAGCCGACTCAGAAACCATTTTGTCATTTGAGGCCGGTATTAAAGCCGATATGCTCGACGGTCGCGCACGGGTCAATACCTCTGTATTTTACTACACCATGGACAATCAGCAGATCACCGCTGTGGGTGGCGACAGTAACTTCAACCGTTTGGTGAATGTCAATCAAACCGTGGGTTATGGTTTTGAAGTCGATGCCGAATTGGCCGCAACGCCAGATTTATTACTCACCGCCAACCTCAGCTACAACAATACCCAACTAAACGATGAAACGTTGTCTATTCCGGTCTGCGCTCAGTGCACGGTCACCAATACACTCAATGCCGATGGCCGGGCAATGTTAGATGGCAACAGTTTACCCCATGCTCCCCAGTGGATAGCCAACATCACCGCCCGCTATTCAACGCAAATAGGCGAAGGTGAACTTTATGTTTACACCGATTGGTCTTATCGCAGTTCTATTGATTTTTTCTTGTACAAATCAGTTGAGTTTGAAGGAAAGTCGTTGCTCGAAGGGGGTTTAAGGGTGGGTTATAGCTGGTCGACCGATGATCATGAATATGATGTGGCGTTATTTATTCGCAACATCACCGATGAAGAAAATATCATCGGCGGCATCGACTTTAATAACCTCACCGGCATTGTTAATGAAGGCCGTTTTGTTGGGGCAGAGTTTAAGGTTAATTTCTTCTAACCATTGTCTTTTAGCCACTTAATAACACCCGCACGCGCCTGTGTCATATCGTGTTTGGTGCGAGTATCGACCAACATAGATGAGCCGTGAACACCATGTTTAACCACGCTAAAATCGGCTCCGGCCTTAATTAGAATCGCCTTTTGCTCAACTGAAGAATCACGCGTCATTTCTGATTCGGGACGCATAAACAGCATTGGCGCTTTAACCTTACCTATCCATTGCCGGGCACGGCAGTCAACCATTGGACCACCTGAGGCCGGAGAAAATGATGCCACACCAGAGACTTTACCGTTGTTCTTAGCCGCCAGTTGCACCACCAATGCCGCAGAATATGAGCTGCCCCACACCACCACATTATCGGCGAGTCCTTTTTTAACCGTAAAATCCAGCGCCGCTTGAAGGTCTGGGTATGCATCACAATAACTGTTTGCAGTGCCTGCGGGCAAAGCGTTGACCGTACGATTGTCAGAACCAAAGTGTTTACCACCAGAGCGCTGATCCCAAGCAATCACCCTAAAACCAGATTTGTTCAACCAGGGGATCAACTCGCCATATTCGCCACGACCGTTAGAACCGGCTTGATGAAACAATAATATCAGCGGGGATTTGCCATTGAGGTTAGAAAAGTACTTTTCACCATGAATGGTTACACCATCACTGGTCTGGGTTTTGATTGCCGTTGAGGCAGAGGCTTTGGCAACATCAACATAACTAGTCACCAACAATGCGCCTAGCAACGCACCGCCCAATAATTTTTTGTTATTCATTATTATTCTCCGGGTTTTGATTTGAGACTTTACCAGCATAAACTAAGCAGTCGGCCTTGGCAAAAAACCGTGTTAAAGGGCAATATACCCAAATGACCTCAAAATAGGGAGTTCAGCGTTTCTTTAAATTACTTAGGTATATCTGCTTTGGCGCGATTGATCACTTTGAGCAGATCATCGGGTATGGATAATTCTTCAAATGGACTGATGTCACTGCCGCCGGTATTGCCCGGCGGAAAATACCCGGTAACCACTTGCGTCATCGAACCTAACATCCGAATAACCTGACCAAACGCTTCTTTTAGCGATAACGTTCTAACGGCCCAGAAAAACATGTGAACATGTGTTCGCAGGTGTTGTGATGGCGATTGTTGGGCCAACACATGCGCCCTTTCAAGATGATGAAAAGCGAGTGTATGTTCACCTTTGTCAAAATACTGGTAAGCCACATTGATCTCATCCGTGACATGAGGTTTTATGCTTTGGCTAAAGTTCATAGAGCACTCAATCAGGCTGCTTGCCCGTCTTTAAATCACAATCTAGTAATGATAGTGGATTAAATTGAACAAGGGATCAATGCAAAAATCAAACAGGACCAATACAGCGTTTTTGTTTGATGTCGTGAAGAGCCCAAGCAATACGACAAACAATGTCTTAAATACGTCCAATAAAAATCACAGAAGCAGGCAGCTTGGTTTTGGGGTTAATCGGTTCAATCACCTTTTCCAATATCAAACCATTGGCAGTAAACAGTGCTTTCCAAGAATCCATAGTGCGAAAATACCAAGGGGCGGGATCAGTAAATTGCTCACTAAACCCCGTCCAGCTCCCTGCTCGCCAACCATCTTGATAGGGCTCATCTGCGCAAGCCACTACCGGATGAATTGTTTGCACGATCAATGCCCCGCCATCATTAATCATGTTATGAGCTTGTTTGAAAAAATGTTCAACAGACTCATCACCCAGCAAAGAAAAGTTGCAAACAATAACATCAAATTTTTCGCCGGGCACCGCTGCCGAAAAATCCTCATAAGCGATGGTTTTAAACCGCCCTGCGCCTTTACACCTAGCCGCTTCAAGCAATTGGGGCACCACGTCGACTCCCAAAACATCCATGCCCTTGTGTGCCAGTGCCCGGGTTAGCCAACCTTCGCCACAGCCCACATCCATAACTGTTTTAGGTGAGCTTTTAGGTGCGAATTGAGTAACAACATCGACGATGGCTTGATTTGTAACTTCAACCCGACTTTGAATCTGCGCTTGATCAATCGCTTCGACCCAAGGTTTAACGTTGTTTTTCCACGATTTGATGATTTGTTGATCGGTGAGTTTGTTCATTGTGAGCTACCTGATTTCAAGTTTTGTCAAATATACGCGCGATTGTCTACAAACCCAAAAAATTACCTTGTCAATATCACTGGGTATTTTTACAGTAATTGATGGATATTGACATCAAATGGTGTTAAATTGGAATAATCACAGTTTTGCAGCCACAGGTAATCACAATGGCCCAAGTTCAAGACATTGCCAAGTACTTCCTTTATTTGGACGATACCAATGAAGGTGACGGTATTTCAAATCTAAAATTGCAAAAGCTAGTCTATTACGCCCAAGGTTTTTTTAGTGCGCTTTTTGACAAACCTTTGTTCGATAACCCTATTTTAGCTTGGCGGCATGGTCCTGTAATCACCGAGCTTTATCATGCATATAAGCAATATGGCAAGAACCCCATACCATTACCAGCCGATTTCGACGCCTCGTCATTAACTAAAGATGAAAAAGAACTCATAGGTGAAGTATCCCAAGAATTTGGCCAGTTTTCGGCATGGAAACTGCGCAACATGACGCATGAAGAAACCCCTTGGATTGACTACGAGAAAGAAGCAGACACAATACCTTTTGATGAATTGACCCACTATTTTAAAACCAGAGTCTAGTAGGCCCGAGCATGGCAAAAAGGTTTAAGGCTAAAAAAGAAAGTTACAGTGGCCCTGTCAAGCCCAATGAGCCACGTAATTATGACAACGAAGCCCCGTTATTTTCTCTCGAAAGAGTCCAATCAGGAAAGTATTGTTTTGCGTCACTGGACCAAGAAAATAAGGCGATGTTCGCCGAAGCGATATTTCGCAGAAAATCAATTGCTTGGAAAGAAATTAAGCAAATTGATCGCCACGGGTTGGGCACAGAGAAAATAGCCAAAAGCTGCATCAAAACCGCGATACCACGATTTATCACTGAAGATTTTGAGGATTTTTTGGCATTCAGATATCACGGACTGCATCCAATAGTCGGCTACCGAGATAAAAACGTATTCTTTGTTTTGTGGTTTGACCATGATTTTACACTTTATGCACATTGATCAGCGAATAGACATTCTAATCCTTTCCCATTGACGAGTTTTTTCATTCCATAATTCAAGTGATTCAACCGCAGGTGCGCCTTGCAACGATATTTGTGGCCCACCGCCTGCCAATGGGGGATGGTCTGGTGCCAGCGGTTCATAAAAGTACTGATGAAAATACTCATCAGGGTGAGTATCCCCGTTAAAAGCAATAAAGGCTGATTTTTTAACGCCGACCGTCGGTATTGTCGCCCGTAATTGACAGTCGCTCCACTTGGGTAAAATTTGCAATGCTTGACGGGTTGTTACAGGGTCATCCCATTTATGGTATGTACACCAGTGAAATCGGGGTTTCGAACGGCGAACGGGTCGCTTTTGGATGGGTACGGGCGGCAACCTGCCTGTTCTTTGAATATAGTCTTTCACAAGCTCTTTTGTTGGGTAAACCTTACTGCCCGAATCCAATACCCGATACAGCTTGCTTGCAATGGACTCAATACCAATAATTTTGAACTGGGGGAATGCCGGTTTTGGTGGCTTGATGCTGACAGGATAGCGTGACAGGTAACCATCCATTCCTCCCACCCAATCACTCATATATTCCAGGCTTTGCAACAGCGCCCACCGACCTTCAATGTTTCGGGTCTTAAAAATGTTTGCCAGTTCACCACTGCGATCATTGCCAAATTCATCGACAAATCGTGAGCAAACAATTAAAAAGCCTTCGAATGCTTTTTCTGTCAAGGTTACGTCACCTAACAAGACCGTCAGCGTTTCTAATTGGCCGCTAATAATCGGATCGTCTTCTGGATACCATTTGCTTAGTAAATGCATCAGTGTTTTATGGTCAATTGGTCTACAGCCCTTAGTTTTACTCGTCATCCACAACAGACTCGCGCCACAAGCAATTTTCGAATATTGTACGATAGGCAGGATCTTCTGATTCAAGCATTGCAATAAGATCATCTTTTCGGGAACCATCACCATAGGCTAAATCACGTATGCAATGTGCAATACGAAGTGGTGGCGAATCGTTATTTTTTGTTAAGTCAGCCAGACGTGCAAATGCAGACTCATTTTTTGTGTCATTAAAACCAAAAGAGTAAATCCAAATATCCAACATGAGATACGACGCAGCGCTGTATGTTTTATCTTCCTGTACAACCCCTTTTTCAAAATCGTTCTCGATTTTAATCCAAGCGTCTTCGTTAATAAAATTAATACGTTTAGGTATTTGTGGCAGGAAAACAACTCGCATTGCCTCTCGCCATTGTGGCGGTTTCTTAATTCCAAAAACAAAGCATAATATATTCAAAACACCATCGTGTAATTTTGGTGACGATAAAAATGTTTGCAAAAAACCTTTATTTTGCACCGTATATATATTCATAGGTTGCTCAAACAAACTAGCGCGAAAAGTGTCATAATCGCCCCTTTTTCCTAACTTTTCGAGAGTATGCAATATACTTGCTCTTATTAACTTCTGACGATCAATAGCAGGTGTCGCGATAGAAAGTGTCAGTTTAGAACCATCCCGACCTTCCTTTAATAGAAACTTTAACATTTTGGACTCCAGGCTTAACTGACCTTGCCGCCCGCCACGAGTGCTGGCCAATTCGTTTTTAGATAATAGAAGACTATTAAAATTATAATGGCTATAAGGACCCCTACTATTTAGAAGAAATAGCTGCTGTTCAAAGCTTTCCACCCCTTCCCGCCCTTCATGCCAAGTAATAGCTTGCAACGCTGCTGCAATAAAGTTTGTTGATGGATCCTTTATAGAGCAATCACGTAGTACAGCCCTAAGCAACTCGATTTCCAGCTGCAAATATTTAGGTTCATCAACAACGCACGATACTCTGCAAAAGAGATTCAATATATCTGCATCCTTACTGTTTTGTTGCAATGGTTCACCAACCAGTTCAATAATGTTGGTGTCAGCCCACCCCAACATATAACCGACAAGTTCAAAAACCGTTTTATCATCATCTGTCTGAGCTGTTTTCCATAAACTTTGAAACGCCTGCGCCATTATTGCTTCATTTTCATCTTCCCGATCAATACAGGTCTTCAGCATATTGACTATTGGCATCATTCGTTCCGTCGTAGTAGCCCGAGCGGCAGCTTCAAGCAATTGCACGAAAATAGCTTTTTTACGAATTTCTGCTGGTTCAACACCATCGAGCAATAACCCGCCTAATAACCTGCCACGCACAACACAATGCTTGCTCTGCTTATCTTCCAGCAATTTATCAATCAAATATGCCTGACTGGCATTAGACTTGAGATCTGCGATTAATAAACGGATAACCTCATGCCACCTGTCATCAACAAAGTGCGCTTTGATTGTTCCCCACATATCACTGACACCACGCATTTCACTGTTGGTAATAATATCTGATGCAGTAAGATACTCTTGAAAAGTGAGGTGAACAAAACTGTATTGGTTATCGCCAATCTCAATTAATAACCCAGCCCGCTTTTTAATAAACTCAAGAAATTCTTCTGCCAAATCTTGAGGATCACAATCTTGATCATATATTTTTTCGTTACTACTGATATGTTCAGTCAAAAAATGCATTAAATCATTGTAGGGCACGACAGCTCGCTGGTTACCTGCTGTTCCACCACTTCTACAATGCATCCAATGAGCAATGGCTTCCATACGCCGCCGGTTTCGACGTTCAACCCGGCCTTTATTTTTTAGTTCTGACTCTCTGTATTTCCATGTATGCCACGTATTTAACAAGGTTTCTGTGCATTTTTGGTATAACACAACCCGTTCATCAGGCAGCACTGCATCAATTCGGTGCACCAGCGCAACAATGGTCAACAACAGCGGGTTCTGGGCCAGTTCACGTATCGCAATATGATCTTCGTTACTTAATATTCGAATAAGATCGTTTGCGTTGGCATCGCGATCCCTTTTATTGTCTACACGCACGCGGTACCAATCTTTTACGAATTGCTCTATTTCGGGCAATCGTAAATACGTCAACCGCTGGTGATTGAATGTCTTTTCATCAAACCGGAAGAAATTGTCATAACCAACAATTCGAGAGGTGACAATGACAGTATTGCCCGGATATGTGGTGATTAATGAACGTATACGATCACGAACGTCTTTTTTGAATTGTGGACTCGGCAATTCATCCAACCCATCAAAAAGCAGTATGGTTTGCCCCGTCTCCAAGTAATATTCAAAAAAATTTAAATCCGCACCTTTCAAACTAAAATCGCCCTGCACATTTTCAAGAATGTAGTCTATTAGCGACAGATTCTTTCGTGATTTTAATTCGTCAGCATAACGACGTAAGGTGATTAAGACTGGCAGGCGAGTATCAGGTTTGGCCTCGTAACGTTTTTGCAAAGAAGCTGAAGAGCCAACAAGTAACAGAAAACGCAAAAGGGTAGATTTGCCTGCACCGGGATCTCCCAATACAACATTATTGCTGCCAGGTGCCAAAAAGCTAAGCGGATTCGTGTGGGCCAGATTTTCATCATGCTCATCAGCCATTTCTGGCACTGCAACCAATGGAATGTATATATGTTCCATTGGCACCCCTTTGGTGGCTTCCTGCTTATACACCGACATACCAACAAACTCTATTTTGCCATACAGAGTATCCAGATTGTCATCATAACGTTTACGAATATCTTGAATCGATTTTTGATAAATATGGCCATCTGAAATGAGTTCAGGATAATAGAAACGACAAAGTTGTGGGGTTTCAATAAACTGCGCCTGTAGTTTTTTGTGCCCCCAATGTTCAATTTCAAAAGTAAGTTTAAGCTTTTTATGGAGGTTATCGAACCAGCTGACATCACCACCCGTTTTACGTGTCGATGATTCAGTCAAATCTTGAGGTGTAACCAATATCCATTTTTTTAGCGAAAGTTCACTTTGTTTTTCAGCGACCTGTTCCAAACACTTTTTAATTTCGCTGCGATGTTGGCTACTCAAGGGGGAAGGATAAAATTTGTACTGGTAACCTATTTGCTCTTGCTTTCTAAATTGGTCACTCTCAAAGCTATCCAGTCCATGATAGTCACCAGCAGCATCGTTGAATATCATCAGGTTTTTGCCCGCTCTTCTTGCTTCATAATGCAGCAGAAAATCAACAATGCGGGCGAATTCTTTACCGCCTTCCGCCCCCTTGGGTAAAATTTCAGCCAGAGTCCTTACTTCGGGGAGTCTTGATATCATTGGGTGGTCCCTTGTATAATTTGAATTCAATTTTTTATTTGCAGGTAAAAAGCTGTCATTCACGTACAGCAACCAGCAAATACCAGTGATAGTGAATGTTTTTCATTACCTAGTCTAAGTAAAATAGTTTAGCTACGTCAAATGGACTGTTGCATTACTCCTTAGAAAACCTCCCTGCTTTTGTCCATTCCTGCTAATCTTAAGAAAAACAAAAATGAGCCAAAGGTGCGCTTAAATGGAACCGAGAAAGATAAAAAATGTGGCTGATGCCAAGCAACTGATTAAAGAAAGAGACCCGAGGTTTATTAAAGTTGGGGTGTTTGATATTGATGGCATTATGCGCGGTAAATATATGTCGCAGGCCAAGTTTTTATCTGCCCTAGATAACGGATTTGGCTTTTGTGATGTGATACTCGGCTGGGACTCTAAAGACCAGCTTTATGACAACACCAAATACACCGGCTGGCACACAGGTTACCCTGATGCACCCGTTCGCATTTTACCCCAGAGTTGCCGTGAGTTGCCGTTTGAAGAAAACGGTTTGTTCTTTTTAGGCGAAATGGACAAACAAGCCGAACAAGTCTGCCCTCGCGCCGTATTACGCCGAGTGCTCGACAGAGCCGCCAGCATGGGCATTGAAGTGTTCAGCGGTTTTGAATACGAGTTTTTTGTCTTCAACGAAACCGCCCAATCGATTCGCGATAAAAACTACCAAAATCTCACCCCAATGGCACCCGGCGATTTTGGTTATTCGGTGATCCGCAATACTGTCGAAGCCGAAACCTATCAAAATATACTGGATGTGTGTGAAACCATGGACATGGGCCTTGAAGGCCTGCACGAAGAAACCGGCCCGGGCGTACTCGAAGCCGCCATCACTTATAGCAGCGCACTAGAATCTGCCGACCGGGCGGCGATGTTCAAAACCTTCAGCAAAATAGCATTACAACGTGAAGGTAAACTGGCCACCTTTATGGCCCGCTGGTCAAACGACTACGCCGGACAAAGTGGCCACATTCATGTGTCACTCAAGGGCATTGACGGCAAATCGATGTTTTATGACGCTAATGATGCCGACGGCATGAGCCAAACCATGAAGCACTTTGTCGCCGGACAGCAAAAATTAATGCCCGAATTACTGGCAATGATAGCCCCAACGATTAACTCTTATCGCCGTTTAATCCCCGGGTTTTGGGCACCGACCGAATCCACCGTAGGCGTCGACAATCGCACTTGCGCCATTCGCATCATTGAGGGCGACGAAAAATCACAACGGCTTGAATACCGTATAGCCGCTGCCGATGCCAACCCATATATCATACTCGCAGCGGTTGTTGCCTCGGGTTTGTGGGGCATTGAAAACCCCGGCGAGATTGAAGCTATGGTGACTGGCAATGCTTACGATCAAGATTTTCCAGAGCACTTGCAGCTGTCTAAAACTTTGTGGGACTCCACCCAAAAATTCAAACATTCAGCCATGGCCAAAGATTGGTTTGGCGAAGCGTTTGTTTATCATTACACTGCCAGCCGAGAGTGGGAAGAACGCGAGTTTCGCAAACATATTTCCCAGTGGGAAATGGACCGTTATTTCGAGATAATATAAGCCAATTATCGTCCTGAAACTCACATCCATGTGAGATTTCAGGAGGGCACTGCGTTCAAGCAAGTGGAACTTCGTTTAGTTTTCAACAAGTTGAAAACACGGCACATCCATGTACCGTATAGCAAGTGCCCAACAATACTAGTTTCTAGATGGGCACTAACTATGAGTA
>JABSOG010000289.1 GCA_013216025.1 Algicola sp.
CGGATCATTACATAATAAGTGCCGGTTTGTGCCTGACCCCACTCAAATAGACAATGCTCGTCGTTGCCCGAGGGCAAAGAACGACAATCATAAGTCGACTGTGTGGGTTTGCTGCCAAACTTAACAATCAAATCGGCATCGCCGGTGCCACCGTCCATATAAAATGATACCGAATCGACATTGGCTGGCGTGTTAAAGGTATAAAAGGTTTGGCTGTCTTGCACCCCACTCATGGTAACGATTTCGCCCTTGTTCAAGACAATGTCAGCGGCATTAGCCGACACACTCAAAGTCGCGATTGCAATGGCACAAGGTAGGGATAATTTTAGAATTTTCATAGTGTTCTCTTATTTTTATTGATTATTGTTATTGAAACTCAGCGAGTAACTCACTGGGCGACAACAGTATATCTGAACATTAGAGTTTTAACTCTATTTATAATGTACCGGGATGTACATATCCTGCGGGATTATATCCATGGATGAACAAGAGCAGGACTTGTACAGGGATGAATCACCCGCCGAAAAGATATATCGCCCACATTGGCTTTTGCAACGACCTACATGTTCCTGTCTTCTTTGTAAAGGGGTGCAAGTCTTTTGATCATTAAAACTATTCAAAAAAGTTAAAAAACACTAATGTGCTATTACTTCAACGATCAAATTTTATCAGCCCTCTAATCAACTCACTGAGTTTACAGGAAAATTGACGGTCAGCCTTTTTACGTTGGCGAATTTGATAGGTTGTAAAGCCAACAGAACCATAATGATTTAAATTGAAATAATCTGCAATTTCCACCAACCGCGCTGCGGCCAGCTCTTGGCTGAGATACATGGCGACTTTTCGAGGTTCATTGTCATGTTGTGGTCCACGAGTGCACTTCAATAGTGCCTCTGGTGTCGTATTGTAGTAAGCAGCAACACCTTCGACTACTATTGGCATAGACAAATTGGGTTGGAGCACCCGGCTTTTTCCTGCAGCAGCCAGCTTTGGCATTAGTTCGTCGAAGACCCACTGTTTGAACATCTCATCACCGAAAATGGCCCCCATATTGCCCTTTTCGTGAAACTGTTTGGTATCCTCGTCAACACCTCGCATAACGTAATTGCGGTAATCTTCAAAAGGCTTAGGTTGCTTCAGTAATTGATAAGTAAACTCTCGTTCAAGCCAATCTTCGGGTTCTTGTAGGCCAACGAATGCCGGGTAACTTGACCATAGATAGTCTTCCAGCCGCTCAACCATTGGAATGGTCGTTTCTATTGGGTTACGGTGAATATAACGTGACAGTTGCAAAAGGTGTTCATCCTGACTGACCAAAACCGCCTTGTAGCGACCTCGGAATAACGGTCCATCGGTGCGTTTCAGCCGATTATAGCGTTGAGTGTAGACACCGTTGATATGCCGCATCACGCGGCTCAGGTTGGCATTGGGGGTTTCGATCAAGATATGGTAGTGATTGCTCATCAAACAATACGTATGTACTACGCAGCCAAATCGTTGATGAACTTCGGCTAGAGTATCCAAAAAAGCACGAAAATACGCTTCCCCATGGAAGATATCTTGTCGCTCTCAACCTCTATTTATCACATGGTAAAAAGCATTTTCGTATTCGATTCGTAACGGTCTGGGCATACATCAAGCTTAGTTCAAATAGTTTTAATGATCAAAAGACTTGACCCCTACGTCCCCATTGTGGTATTTGATCAGAGCGAGACTTGCACCCCTATGCCTCTTTTTTTCCTCCCGAACGTTTACCAAAATAGAACCCACTAACAATAAAAATCACTGATAGGTAAAGGTACAGTTTTTCACTACGCTTTACTACCGCATTGGTGGTTTGCCTGTACGTTCTCACATCGTGTCCATCGACCTTCAATTCAAACACCTTGTATAATTTTTGTTTAGCTCTTTCATCAATGTCTAATGTAACAGGAGCAACAAAAAGGGTTACCAACCGATGCATAGATCCATTCAAATGTTCCTTTACTTGTTGCATTGCACCAGACGTTGGCAGATAAATGAAAGTTGCCAAGTCATTTTTCAAACCAAACCTCACAGAGTCCTTGTCAGATTTAACCCAATCTATTTTACCTTCATACTTGATTAATGTTTCGTATGCAGGTGGTGGTGGTTCAGGCGCGATATAAGTATCAGTCACATGCACCATCAATAAGGTAACACCAACAACCACAAAAAAAATGGGGAAAAACAGACGTTCAATCGCCAAAAAGCGTTTCATATATGGGCTGTTTTTGCCGATATTTTCATTACCGCACGCAGTCATTTTGCCAATTAACCAATCTTTGGCTAGACCACGCTGCTTATTCAGTAACAACGGAAACCCGATCGGCCACTTTCGATTTTTTATTATGACGTTAAATCCATAGTAACCCATTTCATCAAACCAGACGTTTAGGTATTCAATTTCACTATAGGCATAACTAAACTGTAATTTATTAAACCTTCTTTTCTCAAATGATGTTTCGTTGAACACATACTCGACACCAACAATTTTAGGGCAAATATAAAACAGATAAAAAGCTACCAATAAGAGAAACTGATAGGAATAAAATCCAAACTTGCTGAAAAATAAAACACCAAATAGCATAAATATTAACGTCAGCGCAATTAATGACTTTGTTGTGGTTATAGACATTTTTTGTTTTTCCAATAAAAAATCTGTAAGTACCAAGCTGTCACCTCATACTAATTATTTGCATTGCTCAGTATGAGGTGATTTAACCCCAGTATCATTCTTCTTTTTTTACTTCAGCTTTACATCGATATCTTCTACGGCAAACTCACCTAATAATGTCCCCACAGCAGCAGGGATGATGGTACTACCAGCCGCCATGGTAACAGTGACTCCTATCACTGCCGCTGCAGCGCCTTTACCTGTACCAATTATGAGGGCATCACCAGTTATAGGCACCTCATTAGAAATTGCACTCAAACCGGTAGTTACCAAGCCTGTTGCAGCACCTGTTGTAACCGCTCCAACTACATTGACTGCAACGGTTGTTTTTGTAGCTTGTGTTGCTATCTTAATCCCGGCCTTAAGACCAGTCTTTAAAACACCCAATGCTGCTGCATGCCCGGTAAGAATCCCAACTACGGCACCAACTGCAGCTTGCGCGTAAACTTCACTGTCAGGATAATATTTACCTTCTGCCCTCGCTTTGGCTTGGGCCTGCTTCGCGGATTGATACGACTGATAACCGCCGACGGCCGCTCCAATGACTTGCAACAACCACTCGCCATCCGGGTCTTTATACTTATAAGGATTATTATTCACATACATATATCGGTTAAACGACATTACCGGATTCTTAGCACTATACCCAACCGGATCATTCGAATAAAACCGTCCAATCTCAGGATCATAATACCGTTGCTGCATATAGCTCAAACCAATATCAGCATCAAACTTATGCCCGGTATAACCCACTTCATCTTTAGAGTCTTCTAGAGTCGCTCCAAATGGACGATAGTGCATTCTGCTATTGGCAATCTCACTACCCGAACTGTTAGTTTCAACAACCGGCGAGCCAAGTAAGTCAGTGTGAATATACTGCGTAGCAGCATCTATTCGCGCAACTTGCTGTTTGCCCATAAAGATATATTTAACTTTTTGACCATCTTTTTCACGATACAACAGTTTGCCGCTTTTGCTATACAGGCTGTAGTTAACAGTGTTGTCGGACAATTCACGTCTTACGCGGCGACCGTGACCGTCATAAACGTATGTACTACCACCTGCCGACATGATTTGTTGGGCTTTGTTAAAGTCAAACACATCTTTACCGTTGTTGGTTACGTTGCCTCGGCTGTCATATTCAAACGATTGATTCTTGCTGCCACTAACGCTTTCTAACTGGTTTTTGCCATTGTAATTGTAAGCAAGGGTGCTGCTTGGCAAATTCGTTGAATTGGTAAAGTTATAATGCTGGATATTTCCCAGTGTGTCATAACCAATACTGACATTTCCCCAGTAACCATTTGCTGCAGTCAATCGCTCTAATCCATCGTACGTCATACCTGTGATGCTGTAGGCACTATTGAGCTTGTCGGTTTGATTGGTGAGATTACCTTGGTTGTCATACAAATAGCCGTAATCCATGATGGTTGTAGATGCTCCACCCGTAGCTGATGCCATCGGGTCTTGAGCGTCATCATATACCGCATTGCTGTAAGTAGGCTCATCGACTGTAAAGCTAGATTGTGATACCAAATCTTTGGTTGCGGTGATGCTTGAAGGCATCTTACTGGTATTGAGCAAAGCTGTATGCTCAACACCGTTACCAAAGGTAAAGCTGTTTACTTGGCCGTCTGGGTAATATTTGGCATTGGTCGCGAAACCTGCAGCTTTGGTTGCTTCACCAAAACCGTTTGGTGCAAAATCAATTACTGTACCGTCTGGATACGTCAAGCTACTTTGTTCTTGTGAGCTGTTGTAGCCATAGGCGACTGTAAAGTTTTTACCGTCAACACTCAGGGTTTCGTCTTTTAACACGCCACCGCTGTAGTAGTTGTAATTTTGTACGACAGTGCCCGCTGTTAACGTTTTCAAATTCCCCTGATTATCATAAATAGACGTCAAATCAGCACTGGTGGCATCTGGGTAATTAACCGTTTTGTTGGCACCAAGGTTATCGTGGGTATAAGTGGTTTTTTCACTCGCTAATACATTGGCCTCATCACAACTGGTTTTACTACCGCTTGCGCCTGTAGCGACCCAAATGATTTCACCAATGGTGTTTCTAGAATAGGCTGTTACGCCTGTATCTGGACGCACAACTTTACACAACTGCTGTTGAGTGTTGTAGAAATGACTCTGCGTTACGCCGCCTTGAGTAATGGCTGTTACAGCACCAACGCTATTGTAGCTTTGAGTTGTTACTACACTTTCAGGTGAGTCAATTCGAGTCATCTGCTCAGTCTTCGGCTCACCATAGGCCAAGTATGTGGTAGTGGTTGCATCACCGTTGTAACTGGTTACTGTGGTTTTGTGGCCATTAAGGTAAGTCGTAACTTGGTCGGCACCCGTTGTTGTTTGCGTGGTTTTGATTAGACGTTGCAAACCATCAAACGCATGGGTCATGCCTTGGCTTTCGCTGGCACTAGTCGACGGATAAGCACTGAAGCTTTCTTTACCGTAGATATTCCACGCTTTACGTTGATAGCGGCTGACGCCTGCACTGGTGTCGGTGGTTTTGACCAACAGCGGACGGAACAAGCCATCAAAGTAGGTGACTGACTTAAAGTTGCCTTTGCTCATTTCGCGCTTGTACATGTTGGTAACAACATCACCAGCAATGTCGGTGCTATCCACTTTTTCGAAGGTAAAGTTGGTGGGCAACCACTTAGTATCTCCCGGGGCAATGGTTTTTACCCGGCCCATGCCGTCGTATGTGTAGCTGGTCGGTTCACCATTAAAGTTGATAACGCTGGTTACCCAACCATTGTCGTCGACCACCAAAGTGGCATTCATAGTCGTTGCCGCGCTGTCGCGACCCGGTAAGGTTATGGTTTGAGCTTTGCCGCGTTTATAGTTACCAAACTGCTGCCAGCGATAGTTACCATCATTCATCAGTTCATTGAATTCGACTTTGGTCAGGTTACCGTTGCTGTATTGCGTGTAGCGTTTCACCCATTGACCAAAAGACGATTCGTAATATGGCAATGCGTTGACATTATAGTAGTTTTTCTCGCTGACTAAAGTCCAGTTACTGTTGTTGCTAGACACTTCCTGCGTGGTCGGTAAGTCTAATACCCATTGGGCAGTGTCTTGGTAATACCCTGTGCGAGTATATTGGTTTTTCGATGTATCAACGCTGTTATGACCATACGACCATGTCGGCTTACCATATTTGTTGAATAAACCGTTTTCAGTGGTATAGGTGCTATTGGGAACACCAGAGGTATACAAAGTTTGCACTGTTTTGGTCAAATCTGCTCGGTATTGAATAGGATTTGTGTTTTCGGTGTTAAGCTCTACCCCACCGTTTTTGCCGCCTTCATCATAGTGGCTCTCTACTCTTTTAAGCAAAGTAATGCCATCGGTATCAAAGTAATCGGTCAACACTTCAAGACCATCGGTAACGCTGATATAACTGCGATTAAAGTAATGCTTTGTTTTACTGCCATCCGGATTGTTTACTTTAATCCACTTATGGTCGACCTTAGCCATATGTGATGGCAGCGTATCGCCTAATTGACCTTTATTTTCTCCGACATACGAACCTTCATTTTCAGAGTATTGATATGTCCATAACATCTCATCTAACCCAGGACCAGTCAATTTCTTACTGCTAATAGAGACATTGGCGAAACAACTGGGGACCAAAGGATTTCTGTTACTATCATCTAGCAATCCATCCACTTGTGAACGGCCATGAACCACTTGCACCCAGTTAAATTCGCCCTTGGCACCGCTGGGGTGAGTGACACTGCCCGAAGCATAACCAGTGTCGGCATTTTCCGTACATTCTCGGCCCATTTGTGATACTTTTGCACGCGAGAACTCGGCCAAATCGTAACCCCAAGCGGTATTGTCTGGACGGGTGACGCTGGTCAAAGTCGATTCCACGTATGGGTCTGAGGTATATCCGTAGGTCCAAGTTCGATTGTTGGCGGTAACGCTGGCAATACGGTAGCTCAGGTCAGGGTCAGTTTTGTAGGTAATGCTGATGCTTCTTGGGGTTGCTTCGCCAACGTCTTGACCGACAATCGAGGTCAGTTGGTTGTTGCTGTTGTAGTTATAGGTAACAAAGTTACCAAAGCGGTCTTCTACTTTGGTGACCATCATAAAGCCATAATAACGCGGAGCGTGTTTATCTTTGGTTAACGGATCGCCCTGCACCAAACGATAGCGATCAAAATAGTAGTTTACGCCTTGTGGTGAGGTGGCTTTAAATCCTTCGCCACCACTTTGGGTTTGCGAACTTGTCAGACAACTAATACGCCAGTTGTCTTTGGTCAAATAACGATAAGTTTGCGGATCAGTATTGATACCCGATGTGGCATTTCTGGCGTTTAGTAATTTTCCATTAGTGACACCCGGAATAGACAAAGTGGTACCGTTGAAATACTCATAAGCTTTATAATCGTCGGTTCTGATTCTTATGCTTTCTTTTGGTCTTTGATCTGTAGTACAGGCGGTGCCATTACCCCAGCCACCACTAAAACCACTGTGACCCGCAAGCAATGTCGTTTGAATCGATGGAATATCTAGCTGCCAATCGGCAAACTCAAGGGTGTTTTGGAACGAGTAGTTACCGCCTTTATGTGTGCGGCTAATACGAACCGGCAAACCTGAGTTGCCCGGTAGGCTAACATCGGTATGGCTAAAGCTGACACTACCAGTGTTCAAATCAATTTGCTCACCCAATAGAGCGGTGGTTTCAGCATTAATTTCAGGGTTAACTTCTAAACGGTTAAGAATTTCTTCACTGACTACCGGGGTTCGGGTGCTGGTTGGGTCGCCGGGGCCAATGTTTGTGTAGACAGGTGAATTATTGTTGGTGACCAGTCCATTCGGATTGGGATAATCGCCACTTTCGTCTTCAACATAAGTGTGTTGACCCGGGTTCACTATCCAGCTTTCCATATTCTTGACAAAGTTTGCCTGCGCATTGCTCTGGACAACAACTGGTTGCATTCTAGGGTCGAACGGTCTATCTGTGCCAAAGGACGATCTTCCAAAGCCACAAGCCAAGTCGGCACAGGCGTAAATGGTATACAGGTTCTTATAAATGCCGGGTTCGGTTTTAACTAACAAGTGATCATAAGTTCGATACTGACCACCCCCATTTTCTTGAATAATCGTTGCGCTGCCGGGAAAACTGTCAGTCAACATGGTAACTATCTGATTTCCACTGTCTGCATTGTTCATTTCTCGCACTTTAAACGATGTCGTACGTCGGTCAGCCAGCCAAATCATCTGGACTGTATTGATGTCCACTCCATTCTTAGTTAAGTAATCGTCACTAAATAGGTAAAGGGGTTTTAGTGGGCGCACCAATGTTGAGCTAGTATAGGCAATGGCATTGGATAGCTGACCATTAAGCTGGTATTGCACTGAGAAAGTATAGTTACCAAAACCGGTGTGTGGGGTGAAAGTGTCGGTTGCTGCATTGTAAATATCTTTGACAATATAGTAGGTGTCTTGAGCATAAGTATCAGCATCAATCAATAACGGATAGTCAACGGAATCGCGATTGAGGTTTAACTGATAACTGTCGCTGCCGGTTACTGGCAACCACCTGACATTGAGGTCATATTTCTCATCGTCTGGCCGAGATAAAAGGGCCTTGCTACCATCGGTGTGGTCTAAAGTGGTGTGGTTTATCACCAAAAATTCGGCAGGGGCCGTTACATCAGAACTGTTAAACTGACCCGCTTTATACGCGGTGACATCACAAATTTCAGCGCCTGATTCCATCACAGCAGAGGCGGTGATCTGGTAGCGTCCAGAGGTAATATTGGTCAATGTTAAGGTATTGTTGGTTGCAGCCAATTGAGTTTTATCAACACACTGCCAATCAGCAGTGGCATCGTAACCGCCGCTGGCTTTGTCACCGACCCAATTCTGAACCCGGTAATAAACCGCAGACGATTCGCCCACATCATTAAAAACAACTGAAGCTTCATTACCATAATGAAAAGTGTCCGTTTGAATATCGCCAAGTCCCGCTACTGGGATAAATATCAGTATTGAGTCACTGCCAATCGGCACCCATTGCGAGGCCTGTACACCTGCCACAGACAAACCGAGTGTTAACCCCAGTAATGATCGTTTAATTACGTTGTTCATACCCTTCCTTTTTAATAACAAAAAACCACAGTCGGCCCTATAAGTTCTAATTAGTGGGTCGATTGATTGTTGTAAGCGAATTTTTAGTCGTTTTTTAATCGTTTGTAAGTAACGTAGATGTAATACTGAGGAATACCGTCTCCAGTTCACTGCTTTCCTTAACATTCTGTTCACAAGTTTAACTGTGAGGGAGGCATTGTAATGAGTCGGTTGTTTTTTGTCCAGTTGTTTTTGGGGTTTTCTATAATGGTTACACCATTATGCGGTTAAAATAATAGGGGCCACACTCTTTGACCCCTCTATATCGTTATTCGTAAGACCAATTAATAGTGACATCTTCCACGGTTGAATACGCCCGCACGCCGATATGCCATTGGCCTGACGCTGGCGCATTGATGGTACAGGATTCTTCATTGCCCCA